>CALFPM010000100.1 GCA_937919155.1 uncultured Clostridia bacterium | reverse complement strand
CAATTCATTTGCTTTGAGACGAGTAAAATCTAACCCGCGGTACCACTCAAATTGCGTTTGCACGCCGCTCAACGGACTCTATCAAGTCCTACACTTTAACGCAGTGTCTACGGAAGCTGTCTACTCACATTATGCTTTGGGAGCTTCTGCTCGGAAGGGATAGCATTGAAATTGGTCTGCTGACGGCTCGCACCAAACGCCGACTCTCTGAAAACATAGCAATTTCGCTTTCTTCGTCATCGCTTTTATGTCAGTAATAATAACACCGAAAAAGATATTTGTCAACACCTTTTGCGAAAAAAATCCCTGCGCCGTGTATGACGCAGGGAATAAAATCAGATTATATTTTCCAGACCGAAAAGCACTATTGCCTTTTCGATAACATTACCTATAATAACTGATATTTTATCTCCAAGTGACTCGAAAAAGCCTTTTTCTGCTGCTCCGTAGGTTGCAACCGTGCCGATATTTGCACCGATAAAAGCTGCTTTTGCATCCGCAAAATCCGCAACCTTATCCACTGCAGCCGCATATGCAGCCTTGATTGCATCAACATCCGTTGTGCCGTAAATATTCCAGCGAATTGCATTCGCAACAACCGAATCTTCTATTGCCGCTGCATAATCCGTAGTTATATATTCAGCAGCAGAGCCGAAAGCGGCATCAAAGCAGGAAATCCACTTTTGCTTGCAAAGAGCAGCAAAATCCTGGTTTTTCGCAAGAAGATTATAGAATGTGGGGATCTGCGTTGCTTCACCCGAGCCTACGATTGAAACATTGCGAAGCTTGCTGTGGCAAACGGTCCATTGAGCAGGCTTATTGTAATCAAGACCAAATCTTATTACATCGCAGTTGCCGAAAGCTCTGTCAAAATCCCACACGGGGCCTGCATAAAGAGTATCATTAACAGGCTTGTAAAGATAAG
Source organism: uncultured Clostridia bacterium (assembly GCA_937919155.1). Classification (GTDB taxonomy): domain Bacteria; phylum Bacillota; class Clostridia; order Oscillospirales; family Acutalibacteraceae; genus CAG-177. Next base: position 27,542 of record CALFPM010000100.1, on the reverse strand, counting down.
TGCTGGTAAGACCCGCATCGTGATTTGCAACCCATTCGTTGAAAACATAGGAATTAACGAGCGAATCAATGTTGCAGTATTCGCCGATTTCATCAAGGCTCTGATTGCCGTGAACAGCGTTTTCGAAAAGCTGATAGTAGCTAGCCATATATATTACTTCATTTTCCGATGCATATTCGGGTGATTTAAAAATAACCGACTGACTGTTTTCCGTTACAAAGCCGCTGATTTCATCATCATATCTGCCCGGAAGCTCAAGCTCAAGAATGTAACCGCCTGTGATATCCTCGGGGTCATTTGGAATTTCCACCCATTTTCTTGTTCCTTCGAGATAGCCAGAATAAGTGCCGTAAACGCCGCCTCTGGGCAAAGCTTCAATATCATCAACATCAGGGTTAGCGTCTTCATTAAGGTCCTCAAGGTTATCAATATCAACTCTCGTTTTATCGACTTCCACCCTTGTTGTGAGAAGATAAGCTCCCATATATTCGCCGTTAATATAAACATCAACAGGCTCAAACTTGGGTGTATATGCCAAACCTGCATTTTCAGCTGCAGTAAAAGCAAGGCTGTTTCTGACAAGCGATGGATCTGTATGATTGGCAAGAAGACTCCATTTTTTGCTTTTGCCCATACCAAAAAGATTTGTCTTTTCCTCAAGCTTGATATTATAAGGCTTTTTGGCAAGACCCCAGGTAGAGTTGCCTCTGCCCTTGATACTGTCAAGCTCGCCGTCATATTCAATGCCGCCGTCAACACCGATGATTGTGATTTCGCCCTTTTCCTCATGCTCTTTATCAGCATGAACACTGTCAAGCGAACCGCTTTCGGTTTCGATGAACACCGTTGACACATCTGATATGGCTATGATTTTCACCTTATGGCTTATACTGCCGCTTGTAAGAGTTACTTCTGCTTTATCAGCGAGGAAATCCGCAGATGAGCCGCTTGTAATTTTAACGCCGTCTGCATAAACATCGCCGTTTGCAGTAAAATAAACCTTTGCCTCTGCAAAGTTAATTGACTGAGGCACAAACAGATACATAGCATCTGTGCCTTCAAACCAGTCAACACAAAGCTGTGAACCGTGTTCTTTTTCTTCAACCACACCTACGGAAAAATCTGATATTGCTTCATCTGCGGCAAAGCCCGTAAAGCAACCGAACGAGCAGCAAATCAAAGCCGCCATTAAAAGAGAAATTATTTTTTTCACAAAAAGTCCTCCTTTGCAAATCATTTCAAAATCCCCGTACTCGGAAATACGGGGATATAAACTCAGATTTTATTTACAAGGTCAAAAATAACAATAGCCTTTTCAAAAAGGTTGTTAATACCAACAAGGAAGCCCTTGAAGAACTTAACAACAGGATTGGTCTGAGGAGCATCATCATGCACCTCGCCTACGCCTGCGCTGATTGTTGCAGCCTTTGCTTTTGCAAAGCTGATTACATCCTCAACCTCATCTGCATATGCAGCTTTGATTGCAGCAACATCATTTGTGCCGAAGATATTCCAGCGGATTGCATTTGCAACTGCTGAACCTTCAACAGCGGGAACATACTCCTGCTCAATCCATGTGAGTGTTTCGCTGACGGCGCTGCTCATGCTGCCGTTCCATTCCTTTTCAACCTCACTTATAAAGCCTGCGTTCTTAGTGATAATGTTGTAAACGGTAGGCTGCTCATCAATATCCCACTTGCCAAAAACAGTGTTTCTGTACATTCTGTTATAGCAAACAGTCCACTTTGTGGGGTCGTTATAATCATTTCCGAAACGTTCGCTGTCGTTGTTGCCAAAAGCGATGTCAAAATCCCATACGGGACCTGCATAAAGAACATCGTTTGCAGGCTTATAGAAATAAGTGCTGGTAAGGCTGCCGTCCATATTGGATGCCCATTCATTGATAAGATACATCTGGGCAAGAGACTGAACGTTAAGATGTTTGCCGAGTTCTTCCATGCTTACGCCGCTATAGATTGCATCTTCAACCTGCTGATAATAGCTGCTGATATATTCCATCTGTGCTTCTGAAGCATATTCAGGTGATTTCATTGTGAAAGGCTGGCTGCGGGTTGTAACAAAACCGCTGACCTCATCTGCATATCTGTTGGCAAGTTCCATTTCAATAATGTAACCGCCTGTGATATCCTCAGGATCATTGGGGATTTCAAACCACTTCTTTGTGCCTTCAAGGAGACCTGCATAAGTGCCGTATGAGCCGCCTCTTGCATATGTATCAAGATCGTCCTCGTTTGCATCCTCGGTTTCGCCTTCAAGGTCTTCTATATCAACATTTGAACCGTCAATGCCGATTCTTGTTGTAAGAAGATATGAACCCATATAATCGTTATTGATATAAACATCAACGGGAGTATACTGCGGTGTATAAGGCATACCTGCTCTTTCAGCAGCCTCATAAGCGAGAACATTTCTTATAAGTGCCTCATCGGTGTGATTTGCAATAAGACTCCATTTCTTTGTTTTGCCCATACCGAAAAGGTTGGTTTTATCATCAAGCTTGATGTTATAGGGCTTCTTTTCCATCTGCCAGGTTGAGTTGCCTCTGCCCTTGATTTCAAGACCGCCTTCATAAACGGTTGCGCCTTCGGCATCCGCAATTTCAATCGAGCCTTTTTCTTCATTGCCCTTAACTGCGTGGATAAAATCAAGAGAGCCCGATTCGGTTGCAATAAACACGGAAGCAACCTTTGATTCCTTGATAATTACAGCATTGTATGTTTTGCCGTTAAGCTCAACAGCAAGCTCGGTTTTGTCTCCGAATACTTCTGCAAGTGTTTTTGCTTCGGTGTAAGCAGCACCGTTAACTGTTGCATTTGTGCCGGGAACATAAAATTTTGCCGTTTCATAATCGATTGAGGCAGGTACGAAGAAATAATATTTGCCGTTTACTTCATACCAGTTAACAACTCTGTCAACATCATCCTCAGTTTCGTCATACTGGGCGATATACGCTGTGACAGCAGCACCGTCTGCATAACCCAACATTGCAAATGCCGAAAAAGCCATAACCGCAGCAAGAATTAATGCTAAAATCTTTTTCATTTTGTTGCCTCCTTAATTTTGTAATTCAATTCTACAATAAACATACAAAAAAGTAAATAATTAACCGAGAACTTTTTCTGCGAGTTTATTTCTGATAAGCTGCTGTCTTGCCGATGCCTGTTCCTTATTTTCGCCCTTTACGGAGAAATAGAACTTAAGCTTCGGTTCAGTGCCTGAGGGTCTTGCAGCTGCCCATGAACCGTCCTTGAAATTAAAGAGAAGAACATTTTCCTTGGGAAGATCGTCAATGCCCTGTGAATAGTCAACAAGCTTGTCAAGATCATCAAAAAGAGTTTCACCTTCAGCACGAAGAGCTTTCATAGCAGCCTGAATCTTTTCTGCACCTTCCTTACCCTTAAGCACGAAAGTTTCAAGGCAATCAAAGTAGTAACCGTACTCTGCGTAGATTTCATCAAGAGCGTCAACAAGGGTCTTGCCCTCGTTTTTGTAATATGATGCCATTTCAGCAATAAGCATTGAAGCCGAAACCGCATCCTTATCTCTTGCGTGAGTTCCTGCAAGGTAGCCGTAGCTTTCTTCATAGCCGAAAAGGAAGCTGTATTCGCCGCTCTTTTCCCACTGACAGATTTTTTCGCCGATATACTTGAAGCCCGTAAGAGTCTGAACTGTTGTTGCGCCGTGCTTTTCAGCGATAGCTGCACCGATGCCGCTTGTTACAACAGTCTTTACAACCGCTGCATTTGCGGGCATTTCATCTTTCTTGAATTTGAGAATGAAATCAACAAGAAGTGCGCCCGTCTGGTTACCTGTAAGGAGAACATAACTGCCGTTATGAAGAACGCCCACGCCCACTCTGTCGCAGTCGGGGTCTGTGCCGATAACCATATCAGCACCCTCTTTTTCTGCCTGCTCAAGAGCAAGATTGAGTGCATCCTTTTCTTCGGGGTTGGGTGAGCGCACGGTTGAGAAATCGCCGTCAGGAAGTTCCTGAGAAGCAACAATTGAAATGTTCTTACCCTCAAGCACCTTACGAACAGGAACATTGCCCGTGCCGTGAAGAGGTGTATAAACAATTTTAAGCTCAGAAGGCTCATTGTAAATGCTCTGAGTTTTTACCTCTGCAATGAATGCATCAAGTGTAGCATCGCCTGCATAAACAAGCTTGCCGTTCTTCTCTGCTTCAACAAGATCGGCGCAAGGAATAGCCTTGAGATCCTCAACTGCATTGACATAAGCAATAACTTTGTCCGCATATTCGGGAACAAGCTGACATCCGTCACTGTCATAAACCTTGTAGCCGTTGTATTCCTTGGGATTATGGCTTGCAGTAATAACAATACCTGCCGTGCAATTATGATATCTTACAGCAAACGAAAGAACGGGTGTGGGCATAAGGGTATCAAAAAGGAAAACCTTGATGCCTGCCGCGCAAAGCACACCTGCAGAAACCTCTGCAAAATACTTTGAATTGTTTCTTGAATCATATGCGATAGCAACCGACTTTTCACCATCGAATCCTGCGTTAAGATAATCTGCAAGACCTTTTGTTGCCTTTGAAACAGTGTATCTGTTCATTCTGTTGGGTCCTGCGCCCATAATTCCGCGCAGACCGCCTGTGCCGAATTCAAGTTCCTTGTAAAATCTGTCCTCAAGCTCAGCCTTATCGGTTATTGCTTCAAGTTCCGCTTTGGTTGCTTCGTCAAAGCTGAGCCAATATTCGTAGTTGTTCATTTATATCGCTCCTTACAAATTAATTCCAAGTGTTATTATTTCAAACGGTGAATACTCGATTTTATCCGTTTCACCGATTTTATCCTCAAGCATATTGAGAACATCTGCCGTAAAGGGAAGATTTACAACTCCCCTTTCGCCGTTTTGCTCGCAAAGGCGGATTACAATACGTTTGCCGTCCTCCGAAAGCTTGACCGCCTGAAGCCACAGAGAACCGAAATCAGGCAAATCCGATTCAACATCAGCTTTGCGCAGAGGCACATTATATTCAAATGCCTTTTTGTTTATCTCTGCGGCAACGGCATCGCCGCCGTGAGGATAAATCATATAGCAAAAGCTATGCTGTCCCATATCGGATGTGGGGTCAGGTCTTATGGTTGAGCGTAAAAGCGAAAGCGCCATCGTGTTATTCAAAGCAGATACGCCGTATTTGCCCTGATTGATAAGGGCAATGCCACCGCCCTGTTCCGCCATATCGCACCACTTATGGTGGCAAACCTCAAAACGAGCCTGTTGCCAGCTAGTATTACGGTGTGTTTCACGGCGGATAACACCTGCCGATGTGTCGCAAAGCAGTTCTCTTGAAAGCACATTGCAATCATATTCCGCTTTTACAAGCTTATGCTTCTCATGCCAATCAACATTACTCTCAATTTCGATTCCTCTTGACTGACGAAAAAAACGGATTATCATCTGCCATTTGCTTTTCTCCGTTGCAAAAGTCACCGAAAATTCTGCACATTCGCCGTCTGCCTTAACAAATTCAAAGGGCTCGGCAACGGGCAGGTCGCAGGGTCTGTCTTTATAATTTGGCAAAATGTCCCACGCATCGTAATTGCCCGGTGTATCGTGATACATTTTAAGCTTATTGAAATCGCCGCTTACCCATTCACGGCTAAGCTCTTTATCATAAAGAGAAATCATACTGCCGTCCGCCGCAAATTCAACGGAATAGAAAGGTGTTTCAACCTTGTTCCCGTTTACACTCACCCAATCTTCAGAAGCATCTTCGGCTTTTATTTCACCGCCGCAAAGTGCATCAATGTCAGGCACAGCATAAAAGCCCTTTTCACCTTTTCTTATGATTCCGCCGTTTTTATCGGAGATAAAAGTAAGACTTGAACGCTTGAAATTGAGTGTGTTGAAGTATTTGCTGCCGTTGCCGATTATCTCAAGCAATTCTTTTTCGCACTGCACATAATCTTCCATGGCATCACGGTAAACAGGAGTTATGTGGCTACCGGGCAGAATATCGTGAAACTGATTTATCATCAGCTTTTTGTAAACTTCTCTTATTTTTTCAGCAGGATACTCCGCACCGTTTTTCATACGAAGAACACTGAGAAGCTCTGCATCACGAAGCATAAACTCAAGCCTGCGGTTATAATCCTTGAGCTTTGATTTTGTTGTAAAGGTACCTCGGTGCATTTCGAGATAAAGCTCGCCATCCCACACCGCAAGTTTATCGTTGCCGTCAAAATTCTTTGACAGGAATTCACTTGCGTTGACATGCTCGGTTTCAGGCATAACGGAAAGCTTTTCAAAACGGTGCATAATTTCTACCATTTCTTCCGTTGCGCCGCTTCCGCCGTCACCGTAGCCGAACATCTGCAAAGTCTGTCCGCTTTCATTCTTATCCTGATAAGCGTCCCAATTCTCCTGCACCTGACTTGGCATATTCCACGAAATGAAGTGAGTCGGAGGCACGCAGGCATAAACCTGTGAGCCGTCAATACCGCGCCATATAAAATTATTATGAGGAAATCTGTTGGTATCATTCCAGGTTGACATTTTGTTGGAAACAAAATAATCAACACCGCTTTTTTTGAGAATCTGCGGCAAAATCCAACTGTTACCGAAAACATCGGGCAACCAGCAGTTATTGACAGTCAGACCGAACTTTTCCCTGAAATAGCTTTGCCCGTAAAGGCATTGTCTGACAAGACTTTCGCAGGAGGGCACATTGCAATCGGGTTCAACATACATCGCACCCACAGGCTCAAATCTGCCTTCTGCAATTCTTGTTTTCAGCTCATCAAAAATTTCGGGATAATATTTTTCAACCGTTTCATAGGTATAAGCCTGAGTATGAGCATATCTGAAATCGGGATATTTATCCATAAGTCGCAGCTGAATAAGCACCGTTCTCAAGTTCTTCTGAACCGCGTGTATTCTGCGCCAATAATATGCAATATCAAGGTGGGAATGGGCAACAAGAGCAACGCTGCCGCTTCCCTTGTAGCTTTTATTTGAAAAGATGTTTTTGTCTATGTATTCAGCCGCCGCCCTGACATCTTCATCTCTCACATCGTCAAAATCGATGAGATTAAGAGCAAGGTCAAGCTCACGGATAACAAATGCAGAAAACTCCTCGTTGAACGCCTCACTTAAAGCGGCATCAAGAAGCATCTCGATGTCATAGACGAGAGACTGCACCGTTTCGTTGACAACCGAAATATATCCGCCCTCAAAAATCTGCCTGCATCCTCTGACGCTGAGGCTTTCGGGATTGCGCTCATCATCGGGCTTTGAGCGGTTATAACCCATAATTTCAAAATTAAGCTTTGTGCCATCAACATAATCCGAAAGATCAAGTCTTTCTCTGTTGGGGTCAATTCCGCCAACATAAACGCCGTTGACTTTAACAATCATTTCCGCCGCGGTTTTAAGCGAAAAACAATATTTTTTGCCCTCAAGGTGCTGTGGCAGGTCATATTCCGCTTTGATAAACGCTGTGCCGTCAGGCGTGAAATACATATCCCCTCTTTTCAGAGGTCTGTATTCATCGTCATAATATTCAAAATTCATTTCGGACACCTGGCGGGCATCCTTTATCATAAACGTTGTTATTTCGTTTTTTTCACTGTAAATATGTCTTTTGAGCCAACCGAAACGAAGTGTAATCCATTCCTCGGGGCGCATACTTCTTCTTACCACTTTAATATGTGCCATAACTCACCTCAGACATCCTGAAAATAGGGCTTTTTACGGATTCCGATAACCCTGACTTTTTCGTTGCGGTCAATCTCAATGCGTTGTTCAATCCAGGCAAGGCAACGGTCAAGAATAAGACATTTGGAGCATTCGCCCTGCAAAAGCACGGTCACTTCATCGCCGTTCTGACTGACAAAAGTAATTTCTCCTCCGTCACCCTGAAGTCTCGGGCGTATGTAGCCGTTGATATATTCTTCCATCGAAGCACCCCCTGCATAAAAATCCATTGTATATTATATCACTATATTCCGACAGTATCAATAAAAAATGTAAAAAATAAACAATATTTTGATTTTTCTTCTTCCAATGAAACCTTGCGTATGGTATGATATAATCAAGAATGTATGGGGGTAACAGACTATGTTTGTTGTTACAAGCAATCAGATGTATCAGGCTGAATGCAATGCGGTCAAAAGAGGCATTTCATTCCCTCAGCTTATGGAAAACGCAGGTCAGTCCTGCGCAAAAATAATCACAGAAAAATTTTCAATTTCAAAATCCAATCCCAAGAAAGTTCTTGTCATATGCGGCAAAGGAAAAAACGGCGGTGACGGTTTTGTTATCGCCCGCGCCCTGTGGGAACAGGGGTGCAAAGTAACCGTTATGCTTGCCTGCGGAGAACCGAAAGCGGCGGATGCAGTTGATATGTTTTCGCTGGTTGAAGCAGCAGGAATTGATGTTATCCGCTATGACAACAACCTGACACTGCACAGGCCTTTGCTGGATGATGCGGATATCATTGTTGAGGCCGTTTTCGGCACAGGCTTTTCGGGCAGCCTCAATCACTCGCTGAGCGTGCTTGCTCAGGCGGTTAACGCCGCAAAAGGCAAGGTGATATCCATTGATGTGCCTGCAGGTGCGGATTGCGACAAAGCAACTGTTTCGGGCGTTTGCTTCAAGGCTGATATCACAATAGCCATATCCGCATGCAAACCCATCCACATTATGAAACCCTGCAACAAATATTGCGGCAGAATTCGCATTGCCGACATCGGAATAACCGAAAATGACTATAAAAATATTGACGGCATCACCTGTTTCACACTGAATCCCTCTGAAATCCGCAATATGCTGCCGAAAAGGAAACCTGTTTCAAACAAAGGCACTTATGGTCACGCGCTCTGTGTTTGCGGAAGCATGAGAATGACAGGTGCCGCTTACCTTTCGGTTAGCGGTGCACTCAGATCGGGAGTCGGACTTGTTACCGCGGCATTTCCTCAAAGTGCATATGCGGGTCTGGCACCAAAATTCACCGAGCCTTTGATGCTGCCTCTCGAATCAAATTTTGAAGGCACTTTTGCCTACTCTGCAATGGCAGATATTCTTGAAGCCTCCAAAAGAGCAAGCGCAGTGCTTATCGGCTGCGGCATCGGCTTCAACAAAGACACAACAACCCTTGTTCACAATCTTATCAAAGAACTGAAAACACCGATTATTCTTGATGCGGACGGAATAAATGCGCTGAGCACAAATATAGATATACTGAAAGAAGCTCAGGCGCCGATTATACTCACACCTCACCCGGGAGAAATGAGCCGCCTTTGCGGCAGAACGGTTGCAGAAATAATTGCAAACCCCATAGGTATTGCCCATGATTTTGCAAAAAAATATGGAGTGACCGTGGTTCTCAAAACAGCAAACACGGTTGTCAGCAACGGCAGCTCCGATGTTTACATCAACACCACAGGCAACTCAGGTCTTTCAAAAGGCGGAAGCGGCGACCTGCTTGCAGGTATAACCGTTTCATTTGTTGCTCAGGGAATGAAACCCTTTGATGCGGCGGTTGCGGCAGTGTATCTGCACGGTCTCGGCGCCGACATTGTTGCTGAAAAAACCTCCATGAGAGGTATGCTCCCGAGTGATGTTCTCAATTACCTGCCCGAGCTTTTTTCAAAATTCGAATAGCAGGTGATTACTTGAAAAAAGCATTTTCTCTTTTTGCCGTAATAATTCTTGTTCTTGCGGCAGGATGTGAAAAGCAAAGCAAAAACTCTCGCACTCCTCCCCCCGTCCCCGATTCTTTCACGGCAAACCTCAAAGCTGAATACGGTGACACACAAATGACGGCACTGCTGACTCAGAATACACCAGAAGAGTTTGTCATTGATTTTCAGACGCCTGAGGCAATTGCGCCGCTTACGGTTGAATACAAAAACGGAACATGTAAAGTTACATACGACAGTCTCTCATTTGAAACAGACCTCAACCGATTTCCTCAGACAGAAATCGGTGCACTGCTTGTGAATGCACTTTCCGATGCAGTTCAGGGAATGAATCTGCAAACGGCATATGCCGATGGAATCTGGACTTACACAGGCACAGGCGAGAGAGGTGTTTTCAGACTTACTCAAAAAGGCGATACGGGAGAATGGCTGGAATTCACCGTTGACGGTGCCAACCTGAAAATAACATTTTCCGAGTTCAAACAATAAACGAAAAGGACATTTTATATGATTTATTCAAAATGCTTCCCTGCATGGGGTCCCTACGGCAAAAAATACATGGGCATTTCAAGAATAGCTGACCACGATTTTGCAAAAGGCGTGCGCTTTGATGTTACGGTTGCTCCTTCGATTTTCGGCGGTGACATCAAGGTGCCGAACACCACTCTGCCCTCGGGGTGCCATCCCTGGCGTTGCAGCAGCGACTATTCGCTTTTCACCTATCGCTATGACCTTGAGTGGAAAGACAAAGTTTTTGCAGAGGTTTCCTATGTTCGGATTGACGATGAAAGCACACTGATAAGAACAAAAATTGCAAACAACACGGAAATAATGCAAAACTGCGTAATCAATTTCTTTGAGTCAATTGAATATCCCAAGCCTGCATACTGCAAACTGACTCTGCCCGAAATCTGCGATTTCAAAAAAGCCACAGATTACGACAGTTACGGATATGCGGTAACCCGTCCATGGGATGAACAGAATGCAGACGGATTCAAAAAAGGTGAGTTTGACGACCACAGATTCACGGGCGGATTCGGTCTCGGAGACAGAGCGGGGAAATGGCATATGCCTCACAGATATCTGCCCCCCTTCGGTTGCGAAAAAGGTGATAACGCGTCATTCACCATTGATGTTAAGAATGACTACAAAGAACCCGTTCTTGCAGTCCGTTACAGAACATCGGGAATAGAATATATACAAGGTAAAATGGTTGGCGTAAATGTTGTTCCCGGAACTGAAACCGCATCGTTTATGATGAACGGCAAAATCCGCCTTGATTTTGAACCTACCGATGAACCTGCAATCAAATTTTTCGAACTCGGTGAAATAAACAAAGGAGATTTCACTCTTGCGCTTGAAGCACTCGGTGCAGGAGGAATTGAGTTTGACTTTTTCTGCATTTGCGAAAAAGCCGATTTCTGCAAAATAAAAACGGAAATGACTCCTTATGATTTTGTTCCCGAGTATGAAATCACCGAATGTGCAGACGGCGGTTATATAACATCCTGCAAATATGCCGGTGTTGACGGAACATTCTGTCTGCGCACTTTCAACAGCAACACCCGTTTCCGTCAGATTGAAACAGGCGCACTTGAAGACTGCATGACCGCAAGACTTTCCAACGCCGATCCCACATTTGACGATGTTACGGAAAGCTTTACGGGTGCATTCAGCCGAAAGCACAGTGATGACGGATTTTTCCTCAATTCAATTGTTCACACTATTTTCGTTGACCCCGATGCCGAACATATTGAGTATGCGGTAATTTCCAAAGGCAAGACAGAATACAAAACTGCGGAAGAATACGAAGAAATATATAATGCAAGGCTAAATGAGATCCCTGCAATTTCACTCAATAAAGACGGAAAAAAATATGAACTGAGCAATGAAATTCTCAAATCAACAGTGATGGTAAATGCCGTTTATCCCATCTATAAGCACGGGGATTACATCATCCACCACACTCCGGGCAAGCGTTGGGACTGCCTCTACACATGGGATTCAGGTTTCATCGGTCTTGGTATGAATGATTATTCCGAAACCTTTGCCGAATACAGCCTCGACACCTATTTCAGCGATGAAAGCAACCCCGACTACGCGTTCCTGCACCACGGTTCACCCGTGCCCGTGCAGATGTATCTCTATCTTGAAATGCTCAAGCGAAACAATGACAAAACAAAACTTCTTGAAATGTATCCCCGAGCAAAGCTTTACTATGATTTCCTTGCAGGTAAGGTAAGAGGTTCAACAACCGCAAAGCTTAAAAGCGGACTCACAACAACTTATGATTATTTTTATTCAACCAGCGGTATGGACGATTATCCGCCTCAGGTTGCAATGATGGACAGAAATATCCGTGACACATCGGCACCCGTTATATCCACATCTCAGGTTATAAGATGCGGAAAAATCCTCCGTATGGTTGCATCAAAACTCGGCAAAACAGATGATGTGAAAACATATGACGCCGACATTGCAAGGCTCACCGATGCGCTGACAAAATATTCGTGGGACAAAGAAAGCGGCTATTTCAGCTATGTGCTGCACGACAAGGATTACAACCCCACAGGCTTTATGCTCACCGAAGACGGCGAAAACCTGAACAAGGGTCTTGACGGCATTTATCCGATTATCGCAGGTGCCTGCAATGATGAACAAAGAGAAGCCATACTTAAGCATCTTCAGACAGAGGGTGAAATGCTCTGTCCCTACGGCATAAGCGCCGTTGATATGACCGCAGGATACTTTATGGTTAACGGATATTGGAACGGCAATGTGTGGTTCCCCCATCAATGGTTCATATGGAAAACTATGCTTGACCTTGGCGAAAGCGACTTTGCCTACACAATCGCAAAGCTTGCTCTGGACATCTGGAAACGTGAAGTTGACTACTCATACTACACATTTGAGATGGTAAGCGTTGTAACGGGCAGAGGCGGCTGGTTCCACAATTTCGGCGGTCTTTCAACACCCATAACAATGTGGTCAAACGCTTATTTCAAGGCCGGAACATTCAACACAGGCTTTGACACCTGGGTTGACAAAGTTGATTTTTCCGATAACAACCAAGCGATGAAAGCTGATTTCACATATTTCGGCAACAACAAAAAAATCACCGTTATTGCAACAATGAACGATGATGAAAACAAAAAATACACTGTTAAACTTGACGGTGCCGAAATTTCCTTTAATGAAAGATTCAAGGGTACTCTTGAAATTCCCCTTTCAATCAGCGACAGTGAAATTCACAGCCTTATAATTGAATAAAAAAATCACCGCACTCAGCAATGAGTGCGGTATTTTTTATCATATTTCAAACAAACTGCGTATTGCAATTTTCAGCCTTGCAAACAAAAGTTCCAGAAACACATCAAGCGTCACAACATTGCTTGTGTATGAGCCTCTTCTCATTGTATCTCCGCAATTTTCACAGGTACATTTGCTTATTTCCCTGCCCTCTGCAATACTGTAAGTGTATTCACTCCACTCACCGTAGAGGTGTCCCGTTGCATTCAGAACGCGGTCTGCCTGAACTTTTTCACACTGGGTACAGAATATTTTTTCAAATCCGTTTTCCGTGCAGGTTGCTTCCTGAGAATCGGTTGAAAGACGGTGATTGCATTTTGTGAGTGCCTGAATATAAAAATTATGAGCTCCTTGGCTTTGAGATGTTACCCAAGTGTTGCCCGTTGTTGAACGATTCAGGTAACTTTCACCCGTTCTGCTTGCGTATGTAAGTCCGTCAGTTACCGAACTTTCAACAGGAACAACGGCGACTCCGTCAGCACCTGCATAATACCGGACAACAACGGAGAATGTTTCTCCCGGAGTGAGCGAAACAGGAGATGTCAGATAAACGGTGTGATATCCCGTGTTGGGAAGCACGGCTTTGGTTGTGAGAGCCTTTGTCCCCTTAACGGGAGAATTATATGCCGTATTGATATTTTTATAAATCACAATTTCAACTTCAATGTCGGCACCAAAGGTCTGCAAAGCAACCGCAGAAAGACTTTCATATCCCTCAGCTTCAAAAACATTGGCAACCTGAAAGGAATTGCTCACCTGAAAAGCGCCGTACCATTCAGCGCCGTTGTAGCTGTATTTTTTGTAATAATCTTCCGATTCCATAACGGAAAAACCTGCAAAAAGTCTGACAGAAGCATCATAATAGGATATCCAAAAATATCCGTTGTCACCCCAATAAGTACCCCAACTGTTTTTGCAGAGCCAGGCACCGTTGCCCGATGGCAAACTGTTTGTACTTCTGAATTTTGAAGCTGAAAAAGTATCATCCCAACCAACAATGGTAATCTGATGATTGACTGTACCCGCCGCAGGAGAATAATAAGCCGCCGTTGATGAATTGTAATAACCGTTTCCGTAGCAGAATGCGGCAGTTACCGAACCGTGTTCAACAATCCACTGCTTGATACTTTCCATAGTTGAAAGTTCAACCGCAGATTCAAGCAGAATGCCGCCCGAGGTATCATATCTGTCTTCTTCGGAGTAATTACCCATACCGCTGAGGTTATAAGGATAAAAAGGATATTCACTTTCATTTGCCGCGCCCGACCATCGGGAAAGCGATGCCGCGGAAATTCTCCAGTTGCCGCCTCTGTTAAACGGATCTTCGATAATGTATCCGTCACCGTAAGCAAGGTCGTTTTCGCTTTCAGCTCGTCCGTTAGTTGTGAACCAAACATGATGTGCCTCTGAAAAATCAGCATTTTCTTTGGTCTTGTAACCCTTTATTATACTGTCACTTTCAAGCATACTCATTGCAGAAAACGACCAACAAACACCTGAATCGCCCTGATCTTTTATTGAGGTTACATATCCTTTTTCCGCGGCGTTGTATTTTGAAGGCAAACTGACGGACTGAGTGTGCAATTTGTTTTCTTCAATCTTAACTTCGTTGCCCTCTTCGTCAACATAGCGGTAATCAATGACGCCGTTTTCATTCACCGTATTCTCAACATAAATGAAAGTGGGTTCAATGTCCGCCGAATATGCGGGAAAATTTATAACAGCAAGACACATCAGCAGTGAAATCAAAGAAGACACAATCCTGCGCAATGTTTTTTTCATCTGTATCATCTCCGCTTTTTATGTTCTGTAGACAATAACTGAAAACTCCGTTCGGATTCCGAAATTTATTTTCAGAATCTCCGATACATTTATTATATCACCCGAATATAATAATGTAAAGGACAGGCAATTGAAATTTTTTGCTCCCCGATTTCAAATATGCGTTTAATTTGCCTGTCGTGTGTCAAAAATAGTTGTGAGATAACTTGGCGGCGCAAGCAGCCGCAATGGAGAGTGATAACCTTGACCGTTAAACGGGGAGAAATTTACTATGCGGACCTCAGCCCTGTTATAGGCTCGGAGCAGGGCGGAACAAGACCGGTTCTGATTGTTCAGAACGATGTGGGCAACAAATTCAGTCCAACGGTTATTGCCGCCGCAATTACAAGCCAGAGGTTCAAAACAAGCCTGCCCACACATATAAGAGTCAATGCTGACGGGTGCGGACTTGCAAAAGATTCAATCGTTCTGCTTGAGCAGGTACGTACACTTGACAAAAAAAGACTGCGCGAAAAAATGGGTATTCTTGACGAAAGTGACATGAACAGAGTTGATAAAGCGCTGTCCGTAAGCCTTGGAATAGGCATTGCGGAGTAAACAAAACCCACTGTGAAACAAATCACAGTGGGTTGATTTTTATTTAACGGGAACAAGCTTTTCCTTGCCGCCCATATAGGGACGCAGAGCAACGGGAACGTTCACGCTGCCGTCCTCATTGAGATTGTTCTCAAGGAATGCGATAAGCATTCTGGGAGGAGCAACAACCGTGTTGTTGAGAGTATGTGCAAAATACTTGCCGTCCTTGCCGTTGACTCTGATTTTGAGTCTGCGTGCCTGTGCATCGCCGAGATTTGAACATGAACCGACTTCGAAATACTTCTTCTGTCTGGGTGACCAAGCCTCAACATCGAATGACTTAACCTTAAGGTCTGCAAGGTCGCCTGAGCAGCATTCAAGAGTTCTGACGGGAATGTCAAGTGAACGGAAAAGGTCAACGGTATTCTGCCAGAGCTTTTCGAACCACATCATGCTGTCTTCAGGCTTACAAACAACAATCATTTCCTGCTTTTCGAACTGATGAATTCTGTAAACGCCTCTCTCCTCAATGCCGTGAGCGCCTTTTTCCTTGCGGAAGCAGGGTGAATAGCTTGTGAGAGTGTGAGGCAGAGTTTCTTCGTTAACGATTGTGTCGATATACTTACCGATCATTGAATGTTCGCTTGTGCCGATAAGATAAAGGTCCTCGCCCTCAATCTTATACATCATTGCGTCCATTTCAGCAAAACTCATAACACCTGTTACAACATTGCTTCTGATCATAAAGGGAGGCACGCAGTAAGTGAAGCCTCTCTCAATCATAAAATCTCTTGCATATGAGATACAAGCGGAGTGAAGGCGTGCAATGTCGCCCTGAAGATAATAGAAACCGTTACCTGCAACATTTCTTGCAGCGTCAAGGTCGATGCCGTTGAAACGCTCCATAATGTCTGTGTGATAAGGAATTTCGAATTCGGGCACTACGGGCTCGCCGTACTTTGTAACCTCAACATTTTCGCTGTCATCCTTGCCGATGGGCACGCTGGGGTCAATGATGTTGGGAATAATCATCATTATTTTGTTAACCTTTTCGGCATATTCAGCTTCAAGCTTTTCGCACTCGGCAAGTCTCTCTGAGAATTCGGTTACCTTTGATTTGGCTGCCATAGCTTCTTCCTTTTTGCCCTGAGCCATAAGCGCACCGATTTCCTTGGAAACCTTGTTGCGGTTTGCGCGAAGACTGTCCGCTTCTGTCTTGACCGCTCTTGACTTTGCGTCAAGTTCAATCACTTCGTCAACAAGAGCAAGCTTGCTGTCCTGAAACTTCTTTTTTATATTTTCCTTAACGATATCGGGATTTTCTCTTAAGAATTTGATATCAAGCATATTTTTCAACTCCTAAAGATTTATATTGCTATTTTAATCCATCTTTGACAAAAAATCAACTGCATCTGCAATATATTTATCGTCTGCAAGCTCAATAGCACCCTTGTCAACAAGATTTGCTGTTTTCGGATCAATGGGAAGCTTTGCAAGAACGGGAACACCCAGTTCAGCCGCAACTTCGTCAATCTTGCTTTCACCAAAGATTTTGTATTCCTTGCCGCAATCAGGGCATACGAAATAACTCATATTTTCAACAAGTCCGAGAACAGGAATGTTCATCATCTTTGCCATATTAAATGCCTTTTTGACAATCATTGTTACAAGATCCTGAGGAGTTGTGACAATAACAATTCCGTCAACGGGAAGATTCTGGAACACTGTGAGAGAAACATCGCCTGTTCCGGGAGGCATATCAACAAACATATAGTCAACATCACCCCAGGCAACGTCCTTCCAGAACTGCTGGATAACGCCTGAAATAACGGGACCTCTCCATACAACGGGTGATTCTTCGTTTTCGAGAAGAAGATTGATTGACATAATCTTGATGCCTGTTCTGCTTTCCTCAGGAAGAAGACCGCTTTCATCCGCCTTGGCTCTCTCTTTAATTCCGAATGATTTGGGAATTGAGGGGCCTGTTATATCTGCATCAAGCACTGCGCAAGAGTTGCCTCTTGCCTGCATTGCGCTTGCAAGCATTGAAGTTACAAGGGATTTGCCAACGCCGCCCTTGCCGCTTACAACACCGATAACCTTTTTTACATTGCTGAAAGGACCGCTGGGAATTCTCATATCCTGCGCATCTTTTCTTGAACTGCAATTGCTTCCGCAGCTTGAACAATTGCCGCTGCATGCTTCACTCATAGCTATATCTCCTTATTTTTTCAATTAATTAACAATCATATATATCACATAACCCAGAGCATAAATGACGGGCATATGAACAACATAAATCAACAGTGTATTTCTGCCGAGAAAGGCAAAAAATGCCGTTCTTCTGACCTTGCTCCAATCGGGATAACCGCGCATTGAAAACCATATTCCCCAAAAAACACCCGCAAAGAAGATAAATACCTGCGGAAAAATCGGAAAATAATCTGCCGCATAAAAATCACGGGAATGAATTCCGAGAATCATCAGGGCGTTGCTTTCGTAAAGACTTTCGGGCAAGGTGAAACGGATAAGCTCGCCAAAGCTCATAACTCCGCTTTCTATTCCGCTTGTAAATGCATAAAGCACCGTGCAGGCAAGTATTCCCGCAAAAGGAGGAATTCTGTAAATTCCTTTTGAAAGCAAGGTATAAATCAGAATTGACGAGGCAAGAAAATGAAGGATGCCAAAATAAATTTCGCAGTCAACAAATCCGAGAGACGGCATTATGACCGTTGTCACCAAAGTGAATCCAAGGGAAATTCCAAGCAGAATAAGCCCTCTTTTCAGGTTGCTTTTTGACAGAGTGCAGGAGATTCCGCAAATGAAGATAAATACACCTGCAAAAATCGGCTGCACGGGCATAAAGAAATAAAACATATCATTTGCCCACTGCCAATCAAAAAAACTGCCGAACAGGTAGAATGCGTGATAAATCACCATACACAGCACGGCAAAACCACGCAATTCATCTATGAAGTATATTCTGTTTTTCATTTCCGGCTTAAGCTTCATAAATTCACCTCATATTATTTTATCATAAAGTGCTAAAAATGCAAGGGTTTATTGACTTTATTATGCTTTTGTTTTAAAATAAGCATGACCTTTGCGGCAAATAATTTC
Source organism: uncultured Clostridia bacterium (assembly GCA_937919155.1). Classification (GTDB taxonomy): domain Bacteria; phylum Bacillota; class Clostridia; order Oscillospirales; family Acutalibacteraceae; genus CAG-177. Next base: position 9,063 of record CALFPM010000100.1, on the reverse strand, counting down.
AACGGAGATTGCTATGATTGAGAAAATCAGAAAGCTTCTTTTTAAGATTTTCAAAAAAGGAAGCTTCATCGGAAAAATAATTGATAAACTTTTCACGAAGGAAATAGTGACTTATGTTTTCTTCGGTCTGCTCACAACAATTGTCAATCTGTTTATATTTTATGTTTTTAAGCAGATTTTCATTTCAGTCGGCTGGGACGGATTCTTCAACAGTATCATTCCCGAAGGCTCCTCATTGCACCGCCTTTTTGTGGGCGGCACAGATTATCTTGACGCCAATTTCATTGCCTGGGTTGCAGGTGTAATCTTTGCATTTGTGACAAATAAGCTCTGGGTTTTCGACTCCAAAAGCTGGGCACCCTCCGTTGCAGGCAAGGAATTCACAGGATTTGTGGGCGCAAGAGTATTTTCGTTTGTGATTGAAACAATTTTTATGTTTGTGCTTGTCACTCTGCTTTCCGTCAACGACCTGATTGCCAAAATCATTGTGGGTGTTGTGGTTGTTATACTCAACTATATTTTCAGCAAACTTTTCATTTTCAAGAAAAAGGCAGATTAAAAATGACCGAAATCATCAGAACACCGTCCGATAAAATTGAAATAAGCAAAAAAGAAGTAGCGAATTATCTCGGATATTATTCCGTTAACTGCGACTGCACAACAGACGAAACAATTGCGGAATGTGAAAAGAAATTTCTCGGATGTGCAAATTTCATTGCCTGTTACGAAAAAGTTCCCGTAACTATTGTTGACGGCATTGTTGACCTGGGATTCAAAATGTTTTACAGCAAATCCCTTGCAAAAAATCTTTCAGGCTGTGATTATGCTTATATCTTCGCCGCAACAACAGGCATTGATGCTCACCGTCTTATTGAGCGTAATTGCATTATCTCCCCTCTCAAGGGAGTTGTCACCGATTGCATAGGCTCCGCGGCAATCGAAGCATTCTGCGACAAAATCAATCTTTCGTTTGAAAATCCCGACTTTCTGCGCCCCCGTTTCAGTCCCGGTTACGGAGATTTATCTCTTGAATATCAGAAAGATATTGTTGAATTTCTGCAAACGAAGAAAAATATCGGAATGAGCCTTACCGAAAGTCTGATGATGGTGCCCGTGAAATCCGTAACCGCAATCATCGGAATCGGCAAAGAAAAGAATAAATGCACGGGACCCGGATGCATGCTTTGCAGCGGAGAAAACTGCCCGTACAGATAAGGTGAATAAATATGAACATTATTGAGAAAATCAGAAGTTCAATTACATATTGTGACGGCGGTGCAGGCACTCTGCTCCAGTCATGGGGACTCCAGGCGGGAGAAAAACCCGAAATGTGGAACATCACAAATCCCGATAAAATAATTGAAATGCACCGTCAATATCTCAACGCAGGAGCTGAGATTATAACCGCCTGCACATTCGGTGCAAACAGACTTAAATTCGATAATCTTGAGGATATCATAACCTCCGCAATAAAGAATGCAAAAACCGCCTGTGACGGCTTTGATGCATATGTTGCGCTTGATATCGGCCCCACGGGCAGGATGTTGGAGCCGCTTGGTGATCTGAGTTTTGAAGAAGCGGTTTCCGTGTTTGCGGAAACTGTCAGAATCGGCGCAGATGCAGGCGCAGACCTTGTGCTGATCGAAACAATGAACGACAGCCTTGAGGCAAAGGCGGCTGTTCTTGCGGCAAAAGAAAACTGCGATTTGCCCGTTTTCGTAACCTGCGTTTACGATGAAACAAAAAAGCTTATGACAGGTGCCGACCCCGCCGCAATGATTGCGATGCTTGAGGGTCTGGGCGCAGATGCAATAGGCATAAACTGCTCACTCGGACCAAGGCAGATGCTTGAAATCGTGCCCGAATTTGCCCAAAATGCAAGTGTGCCGATTATAGTAAATCCAAATGCAGGCTTGCCCAGAAGCGAAAACGGAAAAACTGTTTTTGATATTGATGCAGACGAATTTGCAGAAATTATGTGCGAAATCGTCAAAGCAGGAGCAACAATCATAGGCGGTTGCTGCGGTACAACACCCGAGCATATTGCAAAAGCCGTTGAAAAAGCAAAAAATCTGCCCTTTAAGCTCCCCGAAAAGAAAAATCTGACGGTTATCTCATCATACACACACGCCGTCAGAATAGGCGATGCACCCGTAATCATCGGCGAAAGAATCAACCCCACAGGCAAAAAACTTTTCAAAGAAGCTTTGCGCAGAAAAGATATAAATTACATTCTCAACGAAGGTCTTGCACAAAATAAAAAGGGTGTTTCCGTGCTTGATGTCAATGTCGGTTTGCCCGAAATTGACGAAGCGGAAATGATGGTAAGCGTTATCAAAGCACTGCAGGCGGTCATTGACCTGCCGCTGCAGATTGATACCGTTGACCCCGTTGCGATGGAGAAGGCAATGCGCATTTATAATGGCAAGGCACTCATTAACTCCGTCAGCGGCAAAGAAGAGAGCATACGCTCTGTGTTTCCCCTTGTCAAAAAATACGGCGGCGTTGTGATTGCCGTAACCATTGACGAAAACGGAATTCCCGAAACCGCACAGGGCAGAGTTGAAATTGCAAAGAAAATCATTGCCCGTGCCAAGGAATACGGAATAAATGAAAATGATATTATAGTTGACCCCCTTGCAATGGCTGTTTCAAGCGATTCACGCAGCGCAAATGTTACTCTTGAAGCGGTTAAAACCCTGCACGCAATGGGCATTAAAACCAGCCTCGGAGTTTCCAATATATCATTCGGCTTGCCTTCAAGACCCGATGTTAACGCCACATTCTACACAATGGCGATGCAATGCGGACTTGACTGCGCAATTATCAATCCGTTTTCCGTTGAGATGATGAAAGCGTGGCACTGCTTTATGGCGTTGACAGGCAAAGACGAAAACTGCTCGGACTACATTGAGTTTGCCGATGCACTTTCACCCGTGCAGACACAGACAGTGCAAAAAACCGATGCAAGCCTTGACGGCTGTATCATCAGCGGACTCAAAGAGCAGTCAGGCATCGCGGCAACTGAGCTTTTAAAAAGTCTCTCACCCCTTGAAATCATTGACACTATGATTATTCCTGCGCTGAACACGGTGGGAAAAGGGTTTGAAGAAAAGAAGGTTTATCTGCCTCAGCTTCTTATGAGTGCGCAGGCGGCAAAAGAGGCATTTGATGCAATAAAGTCCTCAATCCCCTCAGGTGAAAACGGCAAGGGCAAAATAGTAATTGCCACCGTCAAGGGCGATGTTCACGACATAGGCAAAAACATTGTTAAAGTTCTCCTTGAAAACTACGGCTATGAGGTTATTGACCTTGGCAAGGATGTTGCCCCCGAAAAAATCGTTGATACCGTTAAGACGGAAAATATCCGCCTTGTCGGTTTAAGCGCACTTATGACAACAACCGTTCCTGCTATGGAGGAAACAATAAAGCTCCTCCGCAGAGAAGCTCCCGATTGCAGGGTTATGGTAGGCGGTGCGGTTATGACCGAAGAATATGCCCGAATGATTGGTGCGGACAGCTACGGCACAGATGCAATGGCGGCAGTAAGATATGCTGAGAGTTTTTTAAAATAATCAAACAAAAACGGCTTTGGATAAACCAAAGCCGTTTTTCAATTACACAATTTCTGCAATCCACGCAAATTCAAAGGTTTCTCCCTTGTTGAGATGCTGAATTCCTCTTTTAAGCGAGATATCGGATTTCACCTCTCTGCCGTCATTCACGCCGTACCAGGGTTCAATGCAAACGTAAGGTGCGCCGGGCTTTGCCCAGATGCCGAGGAAAGGACAGTCACCGAATGTGAACTCAATTTCATCCTCACCCTTGATGCGGAGTTTCTTTGATTTCATTCCCGAAAGAATCAGTGCATCGGGTTCAAAAATCTCTTTTGTGATTTCAATTTCCCTTGAATTTTCAATCAAGGGGAATTTTTCGTCTATAATCAGATTTTCCTTGTCAATTCGCTCGGTTGCAAGGGTTTCGGGTTGCTCAAATTCAATCACATCCCCTACATTGCAGTTGAATGCAGGATGGGCACCGACAGAAAAATACATTTCTCCGTCAGTCTTATTAACAACTGTCATTGTGTTGACAAGTGCCTTGCCCTTAAGCTCAAAGGTAACAAGATATTCAAAGTCAAAGGGATAGCTTGCAAGTGTGTTTTCATCGCTTTCAAGGCTGAAAACAGCCTTTGAGCCCTCGCACTCCTTAACCTTGAAAAGCAGCTTTCTTGCAAGTCCGTGTTTGGGCATTGTGTATTCCGTGCCATTATAAAAATACTTATCATTGATAAGCTGACCGATAACGGGAAACAGAACAGGTGCCTGACCGTACCATATATCGGGATTGCCCTGCCAGATATACTCCTTGCCGTTTTCCTTTGACTTCAGCGAATGGAGCTGAGCACCCATATCGTCAATCTCGCAGGTAAAAAAATCATTTTCAATTTTGTAAAACATAATCAATTCTCCTATTTTTACTGAAACAACATTTCCGGATAAAAATATATCACAAATCAGTTCTCAATGCAATATCAACCGCGTTTCAGAGTGTATAAATACACCTTTTTTTCATCGGTTATACGATAGCTTTCAATTGCTTTGCGTATCGTTTTATTATGGGTATCCGTATCCAGACGGTTCTGCTCAAGAAAAGGGATTGCTGCATCGTACTGCTTTGCCAACGCAGTTGCAAAATACCAGGCAACCATCATCCTGATGTAGTATTCATCACTTCTGATTTCCGAAACCCACTGCAAATACTCCTCATTGAAATCACCGTCAAGATAGTGACACATCAGCATTTCAATGCCAAAACGCACTGCATACACATCTTCTGATTTCAGCCAAATTTTTATTTGTTCAAGCAGTTCAGGCAAATACTTTTTAAAAATCTTCGGGCGCAGCATATCACAGGTTGCCCAGTTATCCACAAAGGGCAAAAATCTGTTGATTTCGTCAATGCAGCTGCCGTAATCCCTTATTTGCTCAATCAGAAAAGCGTGAAGATTATTTTCTTCATAATACTTATGAGGCAGAATCTTCAGAAAGTCCGATGCGAAAGGCGACTTTGAAAAGTTCTTTGCAAATTTTCTGAGATCAGGTGTACGGATGCCTATAACAAGCTCCTTTTCGACTGTCGGCATAAGCTTTGAGTGAAAATCGCGGTAGCTCAAATCCTGCATTTCAAAAAGTTTCTGTCTTACATAATTTTCTGCTTTATTCATATCACATTTCGGGTTTCCAGTCGGAAAGCTTGCCCGCTTTTTTCCAAAGTTCTTCCGCTTCTTTGACCCATGCTTCAAAGCCCTCGGGGGTTTCGGGGAATTTTTCGTAATGCTCGGTCAGCTTGCCGCTGTTGATAAGACCTTCAAGAATGCTCTTGATTTCCGACACTTTGATGTGACCCGTAACAATACCGACAAGCACAAAGAACACTATTTTCAGAATATCTCCTGCGGTGAGTTCAAGTTCCTTGCCCATACCACCGAGAATCTTTTCGCTGAAAATAACATCGTGCTTGAAAAGAAACTCGTTTGCCTTGGGACTGTGCCTGACAACGCCCGTAAGCAAAGCCATCAGGCTTGCAAACTCCTTGCCCTGAGTGTTGTTATAAAGTTTGTTTATGCTCCAGAGAGCCTCACGGGTGGGATATGCACCGTTTTCCATAGCCTTTGATGCAACATCAACTGCAATCTGCTCCATTACAAGTGAAGCTGTGCAGCCTTCACCGCAGTTTGGCTTAGTGAGACACGCCGCATCGCCCATTGCAATAAAACCGTCCGAAACGAACGAATACGGTGCTCTGTGATAAGGGGTTCTTCCTTTCTCAATACGCTTGACCGTATACGAAGGAAGCTTTGCGTTTTTCTCAAAGAATTCAAAGCATTTTTCAACATAATCAAAACCAAAACAAGCACCAATACCCAGAATTGCATCACTTCCTGCGCTGGGAGCAAGCCAACTCTTATATGCAAGCCAGAACTGAGAACGAAGCCATCTGCCCTTTTTCTCCGTGAAATCAACATAGCGAAGAATAACATAAAGAATGTCATCGGGAGTAAGTTCAAATTTTTCAACGCCGTAGTTATCAGGCAAGTTTCGTCTTACAACAGCCGGAATACCCGAACAATCTGCCACAAGGCGACACTCAACGGTTGTCTTTTCTCCGTCTTTGATATATGTAATTCCGTTTATTTTTCCGTTTTCATCATATGTAAGACTGTCATAAGCCGCTTCATACACAACTTCCGCTCCCGCTTCAGCTGCCCAGTCATTCATAAGAACAATATAATCATGCTTGTGCATACCGACAACCTTGGTGGGTGCGGGCTTGGGATAATTGCTGTAAGCCGAAAGCATATCCTGATCGCTGAAAATGAACTCGCATATGCCGTCACCCTCGGTTACTTCAGGCAAGCCGAATCTGTCCATTTCGCTTTTTTCCATATGAAAAACATCATACTCAGGACTGATTATGTCTCTTGAATTTTTGTCAATCATAAGAACGCTGAAGCCTTTTTCAGCCATTCTGCGCGCAAAAAAGCTGCCTGCCGTTGATGCACCGACAACCACTATATCGTATTTTTTCATAGCAATATCTCCCTTCTTTCTTTTAGTTTATCAAACATTAAACCGCTTTGCAACAAAAAATTACAAAGCGGTGTTTTTTATTTTTCGTTCAGATATTTGTTGATAACGGTAAACTCTCGCCTGTAAAGACTCATAATATCTTCCGTTTTGTTGGGATATGTCGCAAAAATTTCAAGAGCTTCATCAATATCAACCCATTTCGGCGAAAGACCTCGCTCGATTTCTATGTCAGTAAGCTGTCTTTGTGTTTCTCCCATAATTTCACATATAAAATAATTATTTTCATACATTGTTTCAAAGCAGTATTCGTGCACGGTGACAAAAGGTTTCAATATTTTAACTTTGTATCCTGTTTCTTCACCAAATTCCCTGACAACGCATTCTTCAAGGGTTTCGTCCTGCTCAAGACCGCCGCCCGGGCTCATATATACATCTGTGTTGGTTTCGTGGCTCAACAAAATTTTTCCGTCACTAAAAATGAGTCCTCTGCATCCTCTGCGCACTCCCTCGGGAGGGTCAGAATATGTTTTACCGTATTGAACTAATATTTCCATTGATTTTATCCTTTCGGTTTGTAGTTTGAAAGTATGTCGCAGATATCGTTTTCATAAATATTTCCGCCAAGAATATCTCCGTTTGCGCTGAAACAAATTGCACGGATATCATTTGGGTTTTCATCATAAGGATTATCAAATTTTTTGCTCAAATCAAAATATTCACCCAGATATTTCAGCGCATTTCCGCTTGGAAATATCACATTACCTTCGTTGGATACAATGCCCATTCGGTTAAACACTGAAAGAAACTCCTTTGTTTTTATGTTATACGGATTGTCATCGTCCGGACTGACAAGCCATGCAGGCTGAACCTTAAGATTAATTTTTGCCGTGTTAACAGCTTTTGCAAACTCAACAACGTATTCAAGCGGTATTGTTTCCTGATGAAAAGCATCAACAGAAAGTAAAATTTCATTCACACCGCACTCGATTATTTTTTGAGCAACAATCTTTATTTTCTCAGAATTCTTGCTGAAATACCCGTTCGTTATGAGCTGCCTTTGCTCAATGTTCAGTTCTTTTGCGGTTTTATGAATCTCACAAACAGTTTCAGGGCAAAGCAAAGGCTCTCCGCCGAATGTCATAACGGATTTAATATTATATTTTTCGCAAATTCTGCGCAATGCATCGGCAGCAGATTTCTTGTCAATGCTTTCATTGCCGTTATGTTCGCCCTGCGAACAATGCTTGCATCTGCCCGTGCAAGCCATTGTCACAACAAACTCTATTCTGTTCAGATTTTTGATATATTCATTCATTTTATCACCGTTACTCAAGTCAGAATCAGACCAATAAACAAACCGCCTGCAAACCCCGACAAATGCTCAAAAATTGTTGCTTTGTTGGCAATCATACCGCCAACGGTGTAAATCCCAAGTACAACAAGAGGAATAATCGGTAAATCAGAAAACATAACTGTTCTGCTTTTTACTGAAAGAACCACAAAAACCGCAATCAGACCGTAAATTCCTGTTGACGCGCCTTCGCCCTCCTGCAGTTTGTAAATAAAAGCCATAAAAAAACCTGAAACAAGAACGGAAAAGCCGAAACAAATAGCCGTTTTGACTGCACCCAACTGCGACTCAACGGCATAACCGACAATCAGCATTGCAACAGTATTGGCTGCAATGTGATAAGCGCCAATGTGAAGAATTGAGGATGAAACAAGTCTCCACAACTGCCCCTTCTTGATTTTTCGCTCTGATAATCGAAACGCAGAATTGATAAAGCCCTTGTTATGACCTGTGAGAAATCTTTCTTTCAGCGTTACCGTTTCTCTTTGCGGAATTAAAATCATATTGTCGAGAATATAAATCAAAACTATAATTGCACAGAATATTATTGTAAAAATCGGCATAGTCTGCTACCTCCTCATTTACTTTCATACCATTACCTGTAAAAAAAGCATCTCCGAAACGGAGATGCAATCAAGTTTCTTCGTTAATTGTAGCAATATAAAATAAATTTGTCAACCAAAACAAAAAACCGCCTCAGCTGAGACGGTTAAAAATCCAGTATTTAAATACACCCTGAAAACTGAACAAAGTTAAAGATGAGAATTAATAATGAGAAAAGAGATTTAAACATTGGTCAAGCCCTCGACCTATTAGTATTGCCAAGCTGAACGTATCACTACGCTTACACATGCAACCTATCAACCTCATAGTCCATGAGGGGTCTTACTGGCTTACGCCATGGGATATCTTATCTTGGAGGCGGCTTCACGCTTAGATGCTTTCAGCGTTTATCCGTTCCGCACTTAGCTGCCCAGCTGTGCCACTGGCGTGACAACTGGTGCACCAGCGGTGCGTCCATCCCGGTCCTCTCGTACTAAGGACAGCTCTCCTCAAATATCCTGCGCCCACGACAGATAGGGACCGAACTGTCTCACGACGTTCTGAACCCAGCTCGCG
>CALFPM010000099.1 GCA_937919155.1 uncultured Clostridia bacterium | reverse complement strand
GCCTTTTTCACCGCAGTCAAGAGAATGGTTTGTTGCAATATTGAAAACATCAAAACCGATTTCAAGCATTTCCTCGCCGACTTCAACAGGAGAATTGAACATAGGATAACTGGAAACATTATGCTCTGTTGAAATAACGGTTTCCTGATTGAGAATCGCAACATCAGGCTCTGCAATATAATCCGCAATTCTTTCGTATGCATCGCTGAAATCATAGCCGTTGCTGCTTCTTGCTGCAGCCTGCTCATAAACCGTATCGTGAATAAGATTGTCACCCACGGCCGCAAAGGTTACTCTTGAAAGAAGCTCCGCCTGCTGAGTGGTTTTATTTTCTGCATTGGGACTTAACCCTGAACTGATATCGGGACGAGAAGAATCCTTGCCGAGAAAAATAACACCAAGCGCAATAATATCAATCACAATAATCACTGCGAGAAAAATTGACATTCTTTTTTTCATTTAATTCACCTCTGACACAAAATCAGTCGAGAGTCAGCTTTCCGAGTTTGCCGCTTCTGTATTCATCCAGCAGCATAACCGCGGCTCTCTCCGTATCCGTTTCGCCGCCTTTGATGAGCATCCCTCTTTTTGCACCGATAAGCTCAAGAAGCTCATAAGGTTCAAGCTCCTCAAAATCATTGATTTTATATCTTTCCGTAAGTCTGTCAGGATAATTCTTCTGAAGCACAAGCAACAATCTGACTGCAATTTCCTGACTGTCCAGAATTTCATCCTTGACAGAGCCTATAAACGCAAGCTTGAAGCCTACCTCGGGGTCCTCAAACTTGGGCCAGAGAACACCGGGAGTATCGAGCAATTCAATGCCCGAGCCGATTGCAAACCACTGGTTGCTCCTTGTTACGCCGGGCTTGTCCGCAACCTTGGCGCGGTTTTTGCCCGCCATACGGTTGATAAACGAGGATTTACCCGTATTGGGAATTCCCACAACCATAACCCTGAGTGCTTTGCCTGCCATGCCTTTTTCTGTGTTTGCTTTTATCTTTTCCTTAAGCACTTCCCTGACTGCAGGCTGAAACTTTTCAAGTCCCTTGCCGCTTCTGCAGTCAACAGGCAGAGCGGTTACACCTTTTTCCGCAAGCTCTTTTATCTTGCGGGATGTTGCATTGGGATCTGCAAGGTCGCACTTGTTGAGAAGCACTATTCTCGGCTTTGAACCCACAATCTCATCGAGTTCGGGATTGCGGCTGCTCTCGGGGATGCGCGCATCAACCAATTCACACACCGCATCAACCATTGAAAGGCTCTCTTTTATTAATCTGCGGGTTTTGGCCATATGGCCCGGAAACCACTGCACTGTCATTTTTTCGTTCATATTTATCCTATCTTAAACTGACCGAAGGGCGCAATTCTGAAAAGCGCCTTTCCCATAATATATTCTTCTCTTATAAAACCAACTCTGTTATCACGGCTGTCGGTTGAGTGATTTCTGTTATCACCCATAACAAAAACGCAGCCATCAGGCACAACAACGGGGCCGTCAAAATCCTCTCTGTCCCTTGTGGGGTCTGCGATATAAGGCTCATCAAGTTCCACACCGTCAACATAAACCTTACCCTGAGTAAAATCAATATCAACCGTCTGTCCCTCAGTTGCGATAACACGCTTAACAAGAGTGTCAGGAATAACATTTGACAAATCGGGCTGACAGGTGACAACGATATCGCCGTATTCAGGCTCGCCGTAAGTTGCGGTCAGCACAATTCTGTCTCCCGAGTTGAGGGTAGGCCACATTGATTCGCCTATGACGCCGACAGTTCTGAACACAAACAGAAACACAACGGCAACAGCCACAACCGCAGTCGCGACAACCGAAACTGTGTCAAAAACAAATGATGCAAAACCCGTTTCTTTGGTTTTTTCTTTCATCGATAACACCTCAATCTACTTTCCATTCTCCTGTGGGGTACAACCTGAAATACACCTCGCCGAGAATGTAACGTTCGTCAATAAATCCAATCCGACTTGACCTGCTGTCAAGCGACTCCCCTCTGTTGTCACCCATAAGGAAAACACAGCCGTCAGGCACGGTTACGGGAAACTCGACATCATAGCTGAGAGTAGTGGGAGAATTAATATAAGGCTCATCAAGGCGGACACCGTTAACATAAACATCGCCTTTATCAAAGTCGATATCAACCGTATCTCCGCCGATTCCGATAACTCTTTTCACAATCGGCACATTTCTTTCCCACGGCTGAGTGGAAATAACGATATCTCCCCTGTCGATTCCGAGACTGAAACCCGAAACCGCAACCCAGTCACCGTCATGAAGAGTCGGAAACATTGAGTCACCCTCAACGCCGATAACCCTGAACACAAGGCAAAACACAACAAAAGCCGCAAGCACTGCGCCCTTGAGCGAATCAACCACATCATAGAGGAATGAAACACCCGCGGGGGCTTTGGGCTCCTGCTTTTCAAATTCTATCCAGAATTCTTCGATTTTGCGCATCGTGTTCTCCTTTCTGCACAAAAGAGTACAAATTTAAAGTAATTAATTAATAGGGGTAACAGTAAAGGTGTAACAACGCAAAATTGTTACACCTTCATCAAGCTGATTATCTGATCTGTTCCTTAACCTTAGCAGCCTTACCAACTCTGTCTCTGAGGTAGTAGAGCTTGCTTCTGCGAACACGGCCGTGTCTGATTACTTCAACCTTAGCAACGTTAGGTGAGTGAACGGGGAATACCCTTTCAACGCCTACGCCGTAAGATACACGGCGAACAGTGAAGGTAGCTGAAACGCCTGAACCCTTGCAAGCGATAACTGTGCCTTCAAAAGCCTGAATTCTTTCTTTGTCGCCTTCGCGAATCTTAACGGAAACCTTTACGGTATCACCGACTTCGATTGCGGGCACTTCGGACTTAAGTGAGTCCTGTGCTATGAGTTTGAGTGCATCCATTGTAATTTCCTCCGATTTTTTTCAGAAGTTCGTAACTGCCCTGCAGAAAGAGGAACGTCCGCTTTAATGTTATTGGCATTAAACCCCGTCTTTGAGCGCAAAAACTCTAATGACGGCACAAATGCGAGTAATATGATATCACAACATTTCAAATAATGCAAGGCTTTTTTCTCTGTTTTCACATATTTTTTATATTTTGATAAATATGCACCAAAACAAGTCTTTTTCTGAGCCGTCAATCATTCAAAAATGCTCAAATCTTCCTGCAAAAGCTTTGTTCTCACAATAAAAGTCCTCTCCGCTTCCGCTCCGAGCTGATCAAGAAGCGCGCCGAGAAGCAAATCCGCATTGAGATTAACAGTGTTGCCTGCAGCAAGAACTGCACCGATAATAACATCGTTGCCCTCTGCTCTTGCCGAAAAACCGCGGATCATTTCGCAAAGATTAACGGTCTTTATTCCTCTTTTGCTGCGCTTTTCCGCATTCAGCACGCCGCCCTCAACAAGAGCCGCCGCATCAGCGGCAAAAGCCTTTGCCGCATCCTCCGAAAGAAACTCCGCAACAACCTCATATTCAGCCGCCGCAATTGCATTGGGCTTGCACTCAGGCTTTGTGACGTCAACAATTTCAAGACCTTCGGGCATGACGGCGTTGAGCCTTTTCTTTATTTCACCGAATGTGATTTCGCCCTCAATTTTAATATCGAGAGGCTCCCTCATACCCACCTGACCGAGGGGCAGAGGCATAAGGAATGTCATGTAAGGATGGGGATTAAAACCCTCTGTATACCACAGAGGAATTTCCGCGCGCCTTACGGCACGGGTAAAACAGCGGTTCATATCAAGGTGTGAGGTATAAATTGCAAGTCCGTCTTTTTTATACCACAGTCTTACTGATTTCATCGCACACACCTCCGTTGAGTTTATTTGCACCGCAGCCTGCACATTTTTCACGGCAGCAAGCGGTGGTTTCGCCCTGATGAGCTTTTTTGCTTTCATTCACAAGGAACTTTTTGGTCACGCCGTAGTCCATATGGTCCCAAGGCAGGATTTCGTCATATTCGCGGCGTCTTGCAGTGTAGAAATAAGGGTCAATTCCGTTTTCGGCAAAGCTTTCCTCCCACATATCGGGTTTGAGGCACTCTGCCCAACCGTCAAAAGCGCAACCCTTGCGCCACGCGGTTTCAATAACATCGGAAAGGCGTCTGTCGCCTCTCGCAAACACGCCCTCAAGGAAGCTTGTCCAGGGCACATGGCGTGAAACATTCACCTTTTTGGTTTTTACGCAGGACACAAGATAATTCTGCTTTTCAATAAGTACATCGGGTTTATCCTGAGGCTCCCACTGGAAAGGAGTGAAAGGCTTCGGCACAAGGGAAGCAACGCTGATGCTTACGCTGACACTCTTACCCTTGGGTTTATCGGGATTTTTGTAATATTCGTCAACAACCGCCTGAGCAAGGTCGGCAATGCCGCAGATATCTTCCTCTGTTTCCGTGGGCAGACCAATCATAAAATAAAGCTTTACCGCAGTCCAGCCGCCTGCAAAAGCCTGCGCGGCGGTTGTAAGCACTTCTTCTTCGGTAATATTTTTATTGATAACATCGCGGAGACGCTGAGTGCCTGCTTCGGGAGCGAAAGTAAGACCGCTTCGTCTGACGGCATTGAGCTGCTCCATAAGCTCCTTGGGGAAATTATCCGCACGGAGCGATGGCAGAGCAATATTTATTTTTTCCTCAACCGTCCAGGGAAGCATATTTGTGATGAGTTTTTCAAGTCCTTTGTAGTCACTTGTGCTGAGAGAGCAAAGTGAGATTTCATCATATCCCGTGCTGTTGCAGATTGCTTTGCACTGAGCCTCAACGGTCTCGGGAGATTTTCTTCTCAGAGGTCTGTTAATGAAACCCGCCTGACAGAAACGGCAGCCTCTGATGCATCCCCTGAAAATTTCAACCGTTGTTCTGTCATGAACAACTTCAAGGAACGGCACAACAAATTCCGAGGGTGAAAACATTGAGTCAAGGTCAGCAACATTGCGTTTTTCAACCTTTTCGGGCGCTCCGCAAGTGGGAATAATCGCCTTTACCGTGTTATCCTCATTATACTCAACCTCATAGAGAGAGGGAACATAAACACCTTTTATCTGCGCCGCCGCCTGCAGAAACTCCTGCTTGGTCAGGCCCTTGCTGTCAAGATTGAAGGCTCCCATCAATAAGCCACTCCCCAATAGATCGTGTGCTTGGCTTCCTTGCCGCAGCACACG
>CALFPM010000098.1 GCA_937919155.1 uncultured Clostridia bacterium | reverse complement strand
CCATAAGAAACTTGTACACCATCCATACGGTCATCATAAATCAAACCGCCGAGATAATCGCAGAAGCTATAACGACCAGCTTGAACTTTCAAACGATATGCTTGACCCCGCTCTTCTCGGCAACTTCAAAGCATCAAACAACTTTGACGTGCGCAACTACGGTATTCTTGACGGTATCCCCGAATGCAAGCAGCTTTTCGCTGATATCCTTGGCGTAAAACCTGAAAACACAATTGTTTTCGGTAACGCAAGCCTCACAATTATGTATGACTACATTGCACAGTGCATGCTTTTCGGCTGCGGCGCAGAACCCTGGTCAAAGCAGGGCGCAATCAAATTCCTTTGCCCTGTCCCCGGTTACGACAGACATTTCTCAATTCTTGAGCACTTCGGAATTGAAATGATAAACATTCCCACAGACGAAAACGGCCCCGATATGGACATGATTGACAGCCTCATCGCTGACGAAAAAGTCAAGGGCATTATCTGCGTTCCTATGTATTCCAACCCTTCGGGCAACACATATTCAGACGAAACAGTTCGCCGTTTTGCCGCACTCAAGCCTGCCGCAAAGGATTTCAGAGTTATCTGGGACAACGCATATTGCGTTCATCACATTAATGACGAGCATGACTCACTTCTCAACATTTTTGACGCTGCAAAGGAATACAGCAGCGAAGATATGTTTATCGAAGTGACATCAACTTCAAAAATCACTTTCCCCGGTGCAGGTGTTGCAGCTCTCGCGGCTTCTGACGCAAACATTGCGGCAATCAAGAGCAGAATGACCGTTCAGACAATCGGTTATGACAAAATCAATCAGCTCCGCCACGCAAATTATCTTAAAAATCTTGACGGTGTTAAGGCTCACATGCAGCGCCACGCTGATATTCTCAAGCCCAAGTTCAACGCAGTGCTTGAAGCATTTGAAGAAAAACTTGCTGGCAAAGGAATTGCCGAATGGACAAAACCCAACGGCGGCTATTTCATCAGCCTTGATGTTTACGAAGGCTGTGCAATCAGAACTGTTCAGCTTTGCAAGGAAGCAGGCGTAACGCTCACAGGTGCAGGCGCAACCTTCCCCTATGGTAAAGACCCCGAAGATAAAAACATCCGCATTGCCCCCACCTTCCCGTCAAGGGACGAACTCTGCAAAGCGGTTGAGATTCTTTGCCTTTGCGTAGAAATTGCCGCAATAGAAAAGATTCTCGGTTAATCAGATTAACCATTATTCCCATTTTTTGAAGAAGCTCTCTGAGCTTATACCTTCCGGTCTGTTATATCTGCCGAGTCCGAAAAGCCATTCGGACCCGGCTTTTTTTATTATGTTTACCTTTTCTTCGCAGGTAAAAGCCGCTTTTATTCCGCAGTTTTTCAAAATATCCTTGCTTTCTTTGCTGAAACTTCCGAAAGGATAGGCTATTGCAACAGGCGGATTACCTGTAAATTCAATCATCTTCTCTTTCATTTTTAACGCATCTGCACTCAAAAATTCACGGTACTTCTCAAAAGTTTCATCTTTTTTCTTTTTAATTCCGTTTCGGCCTTCGGAATTACTGTGCAAATCATATGTATGACTCTGAATATCAATTACACCGCCGTTGTAAAGCTCTTTTATTTCATCCCACGTCAGATTGGAATAATTGAGATTATGGTCATTGATAACGCTGTATTTATCCGCAACCGAACCAATCACAAAGCATACCGCATTAAATCCGTATTTTTCAAGCAACGGCAAAGCATAAGAATAAATAGTTTCGCACCCGTCATCAAAAGTTATCATGAAAGGTTTTTCAGGCAAATCGGAAACTCCGTTTGCAAAGTCAAAAAGCTGATTCAGCGTAACCGAAACATAACCGTTTTCTTTCAGATATATCAAGTCTTTTTCAAACTGTTCAAGAGTAAGCACATATTTACCCGCTTTCGACTTATCCGCAGTAAGCTGATGATACATAACGATGGGAAGGCTATCCGAAGTCTGCGCATTCAAAGCCGAAACAACGCCAAAACCTGCTGTTGCAAGCATCAAAACAAGAGTAAGAATTACAAATGATTTTCTTATTTTTATAACCATAACGCAACACTCTCTTTCAATAAATCATATTCCTTAACCGGAGATTTATGTTGATTTTATTGATTCAGAGGTGTATAATCATAGCGAAAGGAAGTGTTCTGTTTGAAAAATAAACGTTCTTTTTTTGCGGTTATTGCGGTTATTGCCGTTATTCTGATTGCAGTGTTTGTATTCTGTTCATGCAACAAAACAACTTCTGATGAAACCTCAACCACAACTGCTTATGTTGAAATGTCCTCTATGACGGAAATCGGACAGGGTGAAAACACCTTTATTTTCCGTGTTTATGATGCAGAAGGTCACATCACGCCGTTTATTATAAACACAGACAAAACCATTGTCGGTGAAGCTCTTCAGGAAAACGGACTGATTGAGGGCGATGAGGGAGACTTCGGACTTTATGTCAAAAGAGTCAACGGAATCTTTGCTGAATATGAAACAACAGGCAATTATTGGGCATTTTATGTCGGTGACACTTACGCCGCAAAAGGCATTGATATGACAGAAATTGTCAACGGAGAAACATACTCACTCCGAATTGAAGAATAAAAAAACATCCCCGATGCACGAAGCATCGGGGATATATTATTGCTTATTCACATTCACTGCAGTTACTGCAACAACCTGAGCAACCAGAATTTTCCTTTGCGATTGCAAGCATAAGCTTGATTCTGTTTTCCTGGTTAACCTGGGTTGCACCGGGGTCATAGTCAATGGGAACGATATTGGACTGAGGATACATTTCCTTAAGCTTTCTGATCATACCCTTGCCTACAATATGGTTAGGAAGACATCCGAAAGGCTGGGCGCAGACAATGTTGCCGTAGCCGCTTTCGATAAGCTCCATCATTTCTGCAGTAAGGAGCCAGCCTTCACCCATTTTACAGCCGGGGCCGATAATCTTTGTGCACATCTCTTTGATGTGTGCATAGGGTGCGGGTACATTAAAATTGCCGTAAGCTTTTGCGGCAGAAATAAGATTCTTCTCAACCTTTGAAAGATACCACATTGCAATTCTCATTGCAATTTTCTTAAAGGGATTGCCGCCGTAAAGCTTGATGTCCTCAAGACGGTTATCAACCTTGAAATTTACGAAACCAAGCAGACCGGGCACCATAACCTCGCAATCCTGACCGAATAGGAATTCCTCCAGATGGTTGTTTGCAAGGGGTGAATATTTAACATAGATTTCGCCAACAACGCCAACCTTTGTCTTTTCCGTTTTCTTGACGGGAATTTCGGCAAAGGATTTTGTTATTTCGGGAAGTCTCTTGTTAACGGCAAAGAATGAATATCCCCTGCCCTTCTGCATTTCTGCACTAAGGCTGTCAATCCATTTCTGTGTAAGCCTTGCGGCATCGCCCTTATTCACTTCATAAGGCTCAATCTGATTTTTGAGCAATGTAATAAGGTCGCCGTAAATAACACCTGAAAGCATCTTGAGCGCCATTGAAAGCCTGATTTTGAAGCCGCTGTTTTTCTCAAGACCTGAAAGGTTAAGTGAAATAACGGGTACCTGAGGATAACCTGCCTTTTTAAGCGCTTTTCTAAGAAGATGAATATAGTTTGATGCTCTGCATCCGCCGCCCGACTGAGTAATCAGCAAAGCGGTTTTATCGGGGTCATATTTACCTGTATCAAGAGCGTCAATAAGCTGACCGATAACAAGCAACGCGGGGTAGCATGTATCGTTATGAACATATTTAAGACCTTTGTCAACAACTGCTCTGCCGTCATTCTGCAACAGTTCTGTTTTATATCCGTACTGACCGAAAATTTTGACAAAAAGCCTGAAAGTGATATCAAGCATATTGGGTGCAAGGATAGTGTAATCCATCATATCCTTAGTAAATTCAACTCTGTCTGTATCAATTTTCTTACTCATTCCTGCACCTCCTTATCTGCCTGTTGCGGCAAAGAGACTTCTGAGTCTGATTTTAACCGCACCGGGGTTTGAAATTTCGTCAATCTTGATCTGCGTATAAATCTTACCGTCTTTCTCAAGAATTGTTCTCATTTCATCGGTGGTAATAGCGTCAACACCACATCCGAATGAAACAAGCTGAACAATGTTCAAGTCCTTATCATTTGACTTTGCAACGTATTTTGCCGCTGCATAAAGACGGGAATGATATGTCCACTGATTGAGAACAGTTGTGGGGAATTTTTCAACAAGAGGGCTGACGCTGTCCTCTGTGATAACGGTTGCTCCGCACTCACAGATAAGTTTGTCAATGCCGTGGTTGATTTCCTCATCAAGGTGGTAAGGTCTGCCGCAAAGAACAATCACAGGCATATCCTTCTTTTTGGCATCTGCAAGGAATTCCATACCCTTGAGATGGATTTTTCTCATAAATGAGTAGTATTCCTCATATGCCTTCTCTGCCGCTTTCTTGACTTCTTTGCGATCAATTCCGTCAAATTTCGCGGAAAGAATTCCGTAAATTTTCTTCGAGAAATCCTTGGGTCTGTGAAGTCCAACGTAATCAGCCATAAAGTTAAGCTTTTTAAGCTCACTCACATTTGAGCGGATAACTTCAGGATAATAAGCAACAACGGGACAGTTATAATTATTATCACCGAGATTTTCGTCAAGGTTATACGACATGCAGGGGTAGAAAATATCCTTGACTCCCTGCTCAATAAGCGACTCAATATGACCGTGAAGAAGCTTTGCGGGATAGCAGACAGTATCCGAGGGAATTGTGTGCTGACCCTTGACATAAAGCTCTCTGGATGATTTCTCGGAAAGTGCAATGCCGAAGCCGAGTTCGGTAAAGAATGTGTGCCAGAAAGGAAGAAGCTCAAACATATTGAGTCCCATAGGAAGTCCGATAACAGGCTTTGTTCCTTTTACAGGCTGATATTTTGAGAGAAGCTCGCGCTTATAGTCGAACATATTCTCGCCCTTGATTGCATTCGACCTTGCAATGGGCTTGCTGCAACGGTTTCCGCCGATAAAGCTTCTGCCGTTTGAGAATGTGTTCACAGTAAGACGGCAATTGTTGCTGCACTTACCGCAGGTTACTGCTTTAACTTTATGTTCAAATTTTTCAAGTTCATCGGGAGTGATGATAGTGCTCTTCTCGGGAGCTCTTTCCATTGAATAAAGTGCCGCGCCGTAAGCACCCATAAGACCTGAAATGGTGGGTCTCACAACATTTCTGCCGATTTCCTGCTCAAATGCACGAAGAACTGCATCATTAAGGAATGTACCGCCCTGAACAACAATGTTCTTGCCGAGTTCATCTGCACTTGCAGCACGGATAACTTTATAAATAGCATTCTTAACAACACTGATTGAAAGACCTGCCGAGATATTCTCAATGGATGCGCCGTCTTTCTGCGCCTGCTTTACGGATGAATTCATAAATACCGTGCAGCGTGAACCGAGGTCAACGGGTTTATCGGCATATATGCCCAGCTTTGAGAATTTATCGATATCATATCCCCAAGCAGCCGCAAATGTCTGAAGGAATGAACCGCAGCCTGATGAGCAAGCTTCATTGAGGAAAATATTATCAATCGCGTTGTTTCTGATTTTGAAACACTTGATGTCCTGACCGCCGATATCGATGATGAAATCAACATCAGGCTTGAATTTCTTTGCGGCGGTGAAATGAGCAACGGTTTCAACAAGACCGATATCAATGCCGAATGCATTTTTGATGATATCTTCACCGTAACCCGTAACTGCACTTGAAGCCACAACCGCATCAGGGAATTTCGCATAAAAATCTGTGATAAAATCTTTGATAAGAGAAACGGGGTCGCCGTTATTTGACATATAGCGGCTCATAACAATTCTGCCGTCCTTGTTAATGACAGCTCCCTTAACGGTAGTTGAACCTGCATCAATGCCTATGTATACTTTTTCACCGCTTGAAACGGGATAGTTTTCCTCAACAGAATTTTTGGCATGTCTTTCGGAAAATTCTTTGTATTCCTCCTCACTTGTGAAAAGAGGTTTTGCGCCCAGATATTCTCCGCTTTCCTTTGCATTCTTGATTTTCTCGGTTACTTCAACCATATCAAGTTCTTCACCGTTTGCAGAATATGCCGCACCGAGAGCAACAAAATAAAGTCCGTTTTCGGGGCATACACCCTTCACTCCGAGACCTTCGTCAAATGCCTTTCTGAGTTCTGAAAGGAAATAAAGAGGACCGCCGAGATAAACAACATTACCTTCAATCTTTCTGCCCTGAGAAAGACCCGAAACAGTCTGATTCACAACTGCAGTGAAAATGCTGGCTGCAACATCATTCTTTCTTGCGCCCTGATTAAGCAGAGGCTGAATATCCGACTTTGCAAAAACGCCGCATCTGGATGCGATTGAATAAATCTTTTCGTGGCTTTCAGCAAGAGTGTTCATTTCAAGAGGCTCAACGCCGAGAAGCGATGCCATCTGGTCAATGAACGCACCTGTACCGCCCGCGCAGGAGCCGTTCATACGAACTTCCACGCCGTTTGTGAAAAAGAGGATTTTTGCATCCTCGCCGCCGAGCTCAATAACAGCATCCGTGCCGGGCAGAAGTCTTGAAACGCTGACTCTTGAGGCATAAACTTCCTGAATGAAGTCAAGACCAAGAGCATTGGCAAACCCCATACCTGCCGAACCCGAAACCGTAAGGCTTGCTTTCTTGAACTGCGGATTTTCTTCGATTATCTGTGAAAGCATTTTAGAGCTTTTTTCCGCAATTTTGGAATAATGACGCTCATATGCTTTGTAAACTATATTATTTTCATCATCGATTGCAACACACTTGAGCGTTGTTGAACCGACATCCATACCTATTCTCATTTTTATCTCCCAAAAATTACGCTGTTTTTTCTTCGTCAAGATTTTCGCGCATAAGACGCTCAACCTCGTGATAAAGCTTTGCGTTTGCTTCTTCAACCGTCATATTGTCAACTTTAAAAGGCTCGCCGTAGCGCACAGTAAGATTTTTGCTGCGGAATTTGTAGTCACCCGTCAGACCGAAAGGAACTATGTATGCATCGGATTTTTTTGCCATTGAAACCGCACCCGTCTTGAATCGGAGAAGAAAATCATCCGTCTTATTTCGGGTACCTTCGGGGAAAATACCGATTGCCCCGCCGTCTTTAAGCACTCTCATAGCAGACATGGCACTTGAGAAGTCGCGTCTTGAACGGTCAACGGGAATACATCCTACCGCTCTGAAAAATGGAGCAAGTATCCCCTCAAAATATTCCTTCTTTGCCATATAATGAATAACTCTTTTGGTTGCCATAATTGTGAGGCACTGGTCATAAACATGCTTATGATTGCCTGCAATTACTACAGCTGAATCGCTGGGAATTTTTTCTGCGCCGATAATTTTCGGAGAATAAAAAAACTTAAAAAGAGGGCGCATAAAGGGTGTTAAAAACTTATATCCGAACTCTCTGTCTTCGGGCTTTTTTTCAGTTCTTTTCATCTCTTTCTCCTTTTTCTTTTGCAATCTCTGTTGCAACGATATTCATAAGTCTGTTGTTTGCTTCTTCAAGATCTTCGCCTGCTGTCACAGGCTCAAAAAAGCGGATTTTTACACTTTTTTTGAAAGGCTTGTATTTGCCGCTGATAACAAAAGGAACAATGGGAGTGTCCGTGTCCCTAGCCATTTTGACGGCACCGAACTTAAACGGCATAATAATATCGTCCGTTCTGTTGATTGTGCCTTCAGGGAAAATGCCGATAAGTTTTTCATCTCTGAGCATCGCTTCTGCCGTTTCAAGAGCTGCTTTGTCCTTTTGTCTTCGGTTAACGGGAATGATTCCCAAACCTTTGAAAATGTACTTCAGCGGTCCTTTCATCAGCTCATCTTTCGCAAGGTAATGCACACAACGCTTGGTTTCGCAAGCTTCAAGCAGACAATCAAAATAATTGGTATGGTTGCCTGCAAGAATTACCCTGCCGTTTTCGGGTATGTTCTCCTTCCCTGTCACAGACGGCTTGTAAATTGCTTTAAATCCGCCTGCAAGAGGTCCTCTGACAGCCCGATAGAAAAGGGGTTCCTTCATTCTTTTGTCCTCCGTTTTTGTTTACTAAATATATCAATTGGTAAAAATACACAAATTCAGGACTTGATTTTTGACATCAAGCCCTCCATACAGAAAAGAGGGCGAAGCAATATCGCCTCGCCGCAACGATAATTTATTCAGTTAGATTTCCTCATAAACCCCGTCTTTTTTAACCGCAGTAATCTTGAATTTGCCCGCTTTGATCTTGGACAATGTGCTGTATCGGGCACAGTTTCTGATGATTTGTTGTTTTATCGACTCGTCAACATCAACACTTTTCATAACGCGGATATATTCATCGCGGTAATTGTTGAATTTCACTGCAAATCATCCCTTTCTAACTCTGATTTCAACATTTTACGCCCGTATTGAAGACGTTTTCTGACCGTTACAGGTGAGGTTTTTGTTATATGTGCAATCTCGTTTGCCTTATAACCTTCGATATAATAAAGATCGAGAACTATTTTATATTTACTCGGCAAACGCATTATAAGCTCAAAGATATCTCTGTCATCATCACAGATTCCGATTTCATGCAATTCGTTAAGATTGACTGTTGCATGGCGGCTGTTGAAGCGGCACATATTCTTGCTGATATTTGATGCCACCTTAATGAGCCACGCCTTTTCGTGATCATCATCCTTGAAAAGAGGCGCCTTTGTCATATATTTCAAGAAAGTTTCCTGCAATGCATCTTCCGCATCATGCTTGTTGCAGAGTATACTGTAGCAAATACGGAAAAGCATCTGACTGTATTTTTCAACGGCATATTCAATATGCCGCAATTCATCGTTATACTGAGGAGTTACCGCACACACTAGTAACACTCCTTTCAAAAGGCAAAAACCTTTCTATATTATAAAACACCGTAATATGTCGAAATGTGACATTGAATTTATGAACAATTTGTAAACATTATTTCTCAAAGCGTTTCATTTCACTCTGGAGTCCGTCATTAATGATATTCCAAAGCATATTGTTTGCTTCTTCAAGATTTTCTCCGATTGTGACAGGCTCATAAAATTTGATTTTTATATTTTTTCTGAACATTTTATATTTGCCAGAAATAACGAAAGGTACGATTCTTGACTCGGTTACACTTGCCATCTTTACCGCGCCGAATTTGAGAGGCAGAACGGTGCCTGTTTCGTTATTAACCTTGCCTTCGGGAAAGATTCCGATTACTTTGTCGTCTTTGAGAACCTCAATTGCGCTGTCAAGAGCAGCTCTGTCCTTTGTTTCGCGGTGAACAGGAATAATTCCGAAAGGAGCAAAAAAGAATTTGAGAGGCGGCTCCATAAGCTCTGATTTTGCAAGAAAATGAACACATCTCTTGGTTGAAGCGGCAACTGTGATGCAATCCATAAAATGAGTATGATTGCCTGCGATTACTACTCTGCCGTCTGAGGGAATGTTCTCTTCTCCCTCAATTTCAGGTCTGAACAAAACTCTGAAGAGAAAATTCAGTGTTCCTCTCATGACTTTATATGTTCTCGGCTCTCTCATAAAAATATAATCCTCCGAATTTTACGATATAGAAAATATAAGCATATATTATCACAAAAACTCGCAAGTTACAAGAGTTTTTTGATTTTGGTTGAATTATGAGAATTCATATGATATAATTCAAAACATGAAGACAAAAAACAACACACAAATTCTGGAACAGATCAAAGGCGGACTCATTGTTTCCTGCCAAGCCCTGTCAACAGAGCCATTGTATGACAGCTACATAATGAGCAAAATGGCTTATGCCGCAGCTCTCGGCGGTGCCGTGGGCATAAGGGCAAATACTGTTGTTGACATTCTGGCTATCAGGGAAAGAGTTGACCTTCCGATCATCGGCATTATCAAAGAGGTTTATCCCGACAGTGATGTTTACATCACCCCCACAATGAAAGAGGTTGACGCTCTGGTTGAAATCGGCTGTGATATTATCGCGGTTGATGCAACAAACAGAACAAGACCCGGCGGTGTTTCTTTTGAAGATTTCTTCAAAGAAGTGCGCGCAAAATAT
>CALFPM010000097.1 GCA_937919155.1 uncultured Clostridia bacterium | reverse complement strand
GGAAGATAAAAGCTACAATCGCGGCAACCGCAACCGCACCGATAGCGGCGTACGTCGGAATTGCTATAAGCTCAAAGTGAGCAGCGATGCTTTCCTTTGTAAAAGGTGTGCTTCCTCCGTTTTTATAAATGTCAATGCAGGAAAGCGCAAAGCAGACTCCCGCAAAAATTATTGCAGCCGATGCAATTATACCGAAAATAAGTGTTATCACCTCGGACGCACTCGGTTGCTTTTTCGTAAAGATTTGTTTTTCGGACACTTAAAATATCTCCTAAAAAGATTTAATATTAATGTTATAGCAAGAACATATTACCATAAAAAATGGCGCAAGTCAAGAAAAACTCGCGCCAAAATACAAAACTATTTTATAAGCGTAAAAAGAAAATCAATGCCGTAGAGTATGGGCTGATGTATCAAATAGATAAAGAGTGTGTGCCTGCCGATAAAGGATATGAAGGGCAGGGGATTTTTGCGAAGGAATGCGGGCGCTTTGTCTTGCTTTAAAAGACGGCCCAAAAACGCACCTGCGATAAACAAGAAAATATGCGGTATTATCGGATAATAATCGCCCGATACGTGGCCTGTGTTAAAGCCCAAAATGAAAAGAATTATGGATTTCGGCATTTTCGGTGCTAAATCATATATGTTATAGCTTATAAGCCAAAGCCCCAAAAATATCGGAATACCTACCGCACAAGGAATTTTTTCAATGAGCTTTTTTAGTGCGGCATAAATCAGCATAGCCGCCCCGAAAAAGTGCAAAATGCCAAATATTATTGTCATATTTGGCGCAACAACAGCAGAAACCAGCGTAACCAGTATCGCGGCAAGCGAGGTTTTTATGCCGCGTTTAAGATTGCTTCTTGTGAAGCTTGTGCATATTCCGGAAATCAGAATAAGAGTGCTGACGAATATAAATTGAAGTATTTCCATCTCGGTGGAAAAGAGCGCCTTGTAAGCCCAAATATGCTTCATAGCAAGGTTGAAAAGAGCGTGATAAATAACGACGTATATTATCGAAAATCCGCGCAGCATATCAAGTAAATGAAGGCGTTTTTTGAATAAATCCTTTTTGGTGCTTATGCAAAAATGTAGTTGACAACTATATTTATTTGTGCTACAATGATTACACAATAAAATATGGGAGGTGAAACGATGGAAATCATCAGCAAAAGGCTGAAATCGCTCCGTGAAAGTGTGGGTCTTTCTCAGAACAAACTTGCTCAGATTTCGGGAATGAAGCAGTCGAGCATCAACCGATATGAAAACGGTTCGGCAACACCTTCGCCTGAAAATATGGTTAAGCTTGCAGATTACTACGATGTGTCTCTGGATTATATCTACGGCAGAACGGATAATCCGCAAGGCAGACTGTATGAACACAAAACAAAGTACAGTCCCGAAATGGAAAAGTTTGTTGAAATGTGCTTTGACCCCAATTCAAGAGCAAACCATCAACTCAAAGCAACTCTTTTGAAACTTCTGAGTTCTGAGGGGGTGACAGATGATTGAAAGCAGTTATCTACGCACGATACTCTTCAGACAGTCAGCGTGAAGAATCCATTGACGGTCAGATTCGTGAATGTACGGAGTATGCAGAGAGAAACGGAATAACCATTCTCGGCAGCTATGTTGACAGAGCTCTCTCTGCCCGCACCGATGACAGACCCGATTTTCAGAGGATGATTGCCGACAGCGAAAAGAGATTGTTTGATATTGTACTCGTCTGGAAGCTCGACAGATTTTCAAGAGACCGTTACGACAGTGCTCATTACAAACACATTCTCAAAAAGAACGGCGTCAGGGTTATGTCGGTCAAAGAAAACATTTCCGACGGTCCCGAAGGTATCATTCTTGAATCAATTCTTGAAGGTTATGCGGAATACTATTCGGCAGAGCTTTCAGAAAAAATCCAGAGAGGTCAGACAGAAAACGCTCTCAAATGCAAAACCAACGGAGGAACGCTTCCGCTCGGATATTGTTCCGACAATGAGCAGAATATTTTGATTGACCCGATAACAGCGGCGATACCGATTGAGATTTTTACACGGTATGACAACGGTGAAACAATCAAAGAAATCTGCGACGAACTCAACTCAAGAGGACTCAAAACCCGCAACGGGAAAAAGTTCAAAGTTAACGGAGTAAGTATCATTCTTTCTAACAGAAAATATATCGGCGAGTACAGATACCGTGATGTGGTTACTCCCGACGGAATACCTGCAATCATCGACAAAGATATGTTTGAGAGAGTTCAGGAAAGAATGGTAAAAAACAAAAGAGCTCCTGCCCGAAAGAAGGCAGAAGACGAATACTTACTCACAACGAAATTGTTCTGCGGAACCTGTGGCAGAATTATGGCAGGTGAATCGGGAAGAAGCGGAACCGGAAAAGTCAAACATAATTATTACAAATGCGGCGGTGCAAAAAGACATTTAGGTTGCACGAGAAAAGCAATCAAAAAAGATTGGATTGAAAAGGTTGTGGTTCTCCAGACCGTAGCCAGAGTTTTAAAAGATGAGGAAATTGAGAGGATAGCGGATGCGCTTCTGAAAATGCAAGAGCAGGAAGATACAACAATTCCCGCAATGCAGGCTCAGCTCAAAGAATGCGAAAAAGCGATAGAAAATATGCTCAATGCGATTCAGTCGGGAATACTGACGGAATCAACCAAAGGCAGACTTGAACAGCTTGAAGAACAGCAGAGAAATCTGAAAACAGCAATACTGAGGGCGGAAATCAGACGCCCGAAATACTCAAAAGAAAGAATTGTTAATTGGATAAGTCGATTTAAAGGCGGCAATCCCAACAACAGAAACTATCAAAGACAGATAATAGACACCTTCGTCAACTCGGTATATGTTTATGATGACAAACTGGTGTTTACATACAACTTCAAAGATGGTACGGAAACCATCACACTCGAGGAAATAGAAGCCGCTTTCGGTTCGGATTTAAACCAAAGCGCTCCACCAAAAATCCTCGTTCATTAGAACGGGGATTTTTACTTCTTATTTTTTAAGGTAAACATTATGGAAACCAAAAAGTGTAACAAAGAAAAAATAATATTTGTTATAAAGCTCATTTTGTTCAGTCTTGCAATCGGTGCAATCTGCGGTACCACAGGCTCACTTTTTTTAAACGCAATAGCCTTTGTAACAGAACTGCGTCATAAGCACAGTTGGATATTGTATCTTCTGCCAATTGGCGGCATATTGTCAGTTTCAATTTACAAGCTTTGTAAAACGGAAGGTATGGGCACAAAAAATGCTTTCTGCAGTGCACTGGGTGACGACTGTCTTGTCACTCCCCTGCTACCGTCAATTTTCTCAGGCACTGTCATAAGCCATTTTTTCGGTGCCTCTGCCGGCAGAGAAGGCGCTGCACTTCAAATCGGCGCCGTTATATCTTCTGCCTTTTCCAAAAAACTTCATCTTAACAGTGAATACCGCCGCATTCTTACTGTTTGCGGAATGAGTGCAACATTTTCAGCTCTTTTCGGCACACCTTTCGGAGCCTGCATTTTTGTGATTGAAGCACTCAGAAATGTCAGATTCGGTTTGCATTCATTCATCCCTGCTCTTATATCAAGTCTTACTGCATATGCGGTCGCAAGAGCCTCGGGCGTATCTCCTGAAAGATTTAACCTTCACACCGTGCCCGCTTTCTGTTTTTCGTTAATCTGGAGAATTGTTGTTATAGCCACAGCCGTAGGTTTTATCGGCTTTTTATTCTGTCACATCCTCCATTTCAGCGAAGAGAAAGCAGAAAAACTGATAAAAAATCCTTTTATAAGAATTTTTCTCGGTGGTTTAATTATTATTTTTCTCACAATGATTACAAACAACGGCGATTATAACGGCGGCGGCATTTTTGTTATTGAAAGAATTTTTGAGGAACACCAAGTTTATCGTTTCGCTTTTATCTTAAAAATTTTGTTCACCGTTATTTCCGTAGCTTCCGGATTCAGAGGCGGTGAAATTGTTCCCTCTCTGTTTATCGGCGCAACCGCAGGCGGTGCAATTTCAGCCTTAACAGGAATACCAGTTTCTCTCGGCGCCGCAACAGGTATGGCATCTATGCTCGGAAGTGTAACAAAATGTCCTGTTGCCGTTTGCGTTTTATGTATGGAAATGTTCGGAATTGACGGTATTCTCTTTTTCATTATCGCCGCATTTACAGGCGCATTCACCTCGGGAAAAGTAAGCCTTTTCAGAAAAAAAGAATTTATGGTGATTAAATGATTTTTTATTTTTCAGCCACAGGCAACAGCAAACATGTTGCGCAAAGAATTGCAGAGGCTCTTGATGACAGAGCAATCCCCCTTGACCTCTGTCTTAAAAGCGAAAAATTCAATTTCATTACCCAACCGAATGAAAAAATCGGTCTTGTTTGTCCTGTTTACAATCTGGGTCTGCCCGTTACGGTTATTGACTTCATCGAGAAAATGAATCTCAAATCTAAAGATAATTATGTTTTTACTGTCGTAACATTCGGAGGGTTTTCAGGCGGCGCAAGCAAGATGCTGAAAAACCTCCTTTCAGAAAAGAAAATTTGCGTTAATGCGGCTTATTCCGTAAAAATGCCCGACACCTGGACACCTGTTTATGATGTTTCGGACAAAGCCAAAGTTGAAAAAACAAACCAAAAAGCTGATAAACATATAGATAAGATTATCAAGAAAATTGAAAGAACTGCTGAAGGCAATTACGATTTCCGCAGGCTTCCTTTTTGCGGTGTCTTTTATAAAGATTACGAAAATATGCGCAGAACAGAAACGCTGTCTGTAAAAGATACCTGCACGGGCTGCGGAAAATGCGCAGAGCTATGCCCCGTTGATGCAATTGAAATCAGGAGCGAAAAACCCGTATGGGTCAAGGATAAATGCGCAATGTGCCTTGGCTGCCTGCACCGCTGCCCCGAATTTGCAATCCAAAGAGGCGAAAAAACTGCCCTGCACGGACAATATTCACACGAATAAAATCACCCCCGTTGCGATTTGCAACGGGGGTTTGCCTTTAGATTTTCATAATTCCCAGTGCGTCAAGCACGGATGAAATAAGAATAAGGATAATGCACACGGGGGCAATGTATTTGATAACAATAGTGAAAAGTGTTTTCGCCTTGAATTTGCAACCGATTTCAACTTCTTCAATAATAGCCTTGGGCTTAAGAATATAACCGATGAATATGCAGGTGAAGAATGCAACAATGGGCATCATAACGCTGTTTGTGACGAAATCAAAAATGTCAAGGATTGAAAGTCCGCCAACTGCAAAATCGCTCCAGATGCTGAAACCGAAGCATGAGGGAAGTCCGAGAACAACACACATTGCAAGAACAACAAAACAGATAAGCTTTCTGTTCCAGCCGGTTTTATCCTTGACAATTGAAACAACGGTTTCCATAAGTGAAATTGATGATGTGAGCGCAGCGAAGAGAACAAGCAGGAAAAAGAGTGCACCGATGAATGTGCCGCCTTTCATGCTGTCAAACACCTTGGGCAGAGTGATAAACATGAGGCTGGGGCCTTTGCCGAGTGCAGTTTCATCTCCGCCTGAGAAAGCGAAAACGGCAGGGATAATCATAAGACCAGCAAGGAATGCAATACCGGTGTCAAAAATCTCAATCTGTCTCACGGATTTTTCAAGGTTAACATCTTTTTTCATATATGAACCGTAGGTTATCATAATACCCATTGCAAGGCTCATTGAATAGAAAAGCTGACCCATTGCCGCAAGAACGGTTGTTGCGGAGAATTTGCTGAAATCGGGTGTGATGTAATACTTAACGCCATCCATTGCGCCGGGAATTGTCATTGCATAAATTGCAATAAACAAAGTGAGCACAACAAGAACGGGCATCATAATCTTACTCACCTTCTCAACGCCTTTTTCAACACCGAGAAGAACGATTACCGCAGTAAGAGCAATGAAAATAAGGAACCATCCGATAGGTTCAACGGGTTTTGAAATGAAACCTGTGAAATAATCATCCGCCGCAGATGCCGATGCACCTCCGCTCACAAAAACGGCAAGATATTTTGTTACCCAACCGCCGATAACGGAGTAATAAGGAAGAATCAGTGCGGGGATAAGAGATGCAAGCACGCCGACAAACGAAAATCTTTTGTCAAGCGATTTGAATGCAGTAATTGCACTCTGACCGGTCTTTCTGCCCAATGCAATTTCTCCGACCATAAGAGCAAAGCCGAAAGTTACCGCAAGAATAAGATAGACAAGCAGAAAAATTCCGCCGCCGTATTTAGCCGCAAGATAAGGGAAACGCCAGATATTGCCCAGTCCTACCGCCGAGCCTGCCGCAGCAAGCACGAAACCGATTTTTCCGGTAAAACTGCTTCTTTTTTCAGACATAAAATCCTCCTGAATTTAAACTTTTTCGCGGTATTTTTTGCGTGCATATCTGAAAACAATGTAAGCAACACAAACAAGCGCAAAAATACCGATATACAGTGCATATCTTCTTGCCTCGGGAGTCATAACCTCGCCGTCATCGGCAACCGCCTGAGTAGCACCTCCGAAGAAAAATGCGCGGTTACTTGAAGCGGGAGAAGGCACATGATTTTTAACATCATCCCAAAGAGTGCTCATAAGTGCCAGAGTTTCAGGCTTCAGATTAAGGAAAAGCTGTGTTTTGAACTTTCCGTCTTCGGGATAAAGAATTTCATCTTCATAGAATGAATATTCGGGGTTGGAATAAACCTCTGTATGGGGACTTGCATAGCAGATATATTCTGCATTGGCAAGGGCCACATCAGGCTCTAGAAGGAAGTTGATGTAAAGCTCTGCCGCAAGTTTATTCTGCGCACCTTTCAGCACACAGGCAGCATCAACAAAGAAGTTGACACCTTCCTTGGGATACACAAAGCTCAGCGCAGGATTATTTTCCTGCATTGTCAGGAAATCGCCTGCATAATAGGGAGCAAGTGCAGCCTCTCCCGACTCCATTTTAAGAAATATTTCATCGTTTACATAAGCGGGAGATATGCTTTTCTGCTCTTTGAGAAGTTCTGCGGCAACGCGCCACGAAACTTCGGATTCATTATTGAAATCCATGCCGAGAATGCTCTGTGAAATTGCAAAAGCATCACGGGGATTA
Source organism: uncultured Clostridia bacterium (assembly GCA_937919155.1). Lineage (GTDB taxonomy): Bacteria > Bacillota > Clostridia > Oscillospirales > Acutalibacteraceae > CAG-177. The sequence continues at coordinate 2,993 of CALFPM010000097.1, read as the reverse complement.
TTAATCATAAGAACACTGTTTGCATAGTTTTCGTCCCACAGTGCCGTCCAGCTGTCGGGCGCTTCACTCACCATTTCGGTGTTGTAGATAAGTCCGACCATTCCCACGGTGTAGGGCACGGAATATTCGTTTTTGGGGTCGTGGGCAAGATTTTTGTATTTTTCGGGAATGTATTTATAATTGGGAATGTTGGCAAAATCAATTTTATCAAGCATATTTTCCGCAATCATTCTCTGAATCATATAATCCGAAGGGATAACGATATCGTATGAAACGCCGCCGCTTTTGAGCTTTGAATACATAACTTCGTTGTTGTCGAATGTGTCATAAACAACTTCTATGCCGTATTTTTCTTCAAAAGCTTTGTTTACATCGAGAGTACCGTCTGCACCATCGGAAATGTATTCGCCCCAGTTATAAACATAGAGCTTTGTGCCTCTGAGGGCATCTATATCGCTCTGCTCTGCCGCAAATGCGGTGCTCAGAGGCAAAAGCGAAAACATCAGCACAAAAAGCACAGATGCAATTCTTTTTTTCAACAAAACCACTCCTTATTTCTTCTTTGATTTTTCCTCGCTCTTTGCCTGTGCTATGTTATACAGGATAAGCAAAAGAAGAATGCTGACAAAAATCAAAGCAGAAAGTGCATACATATCGGGTTTTACCCTTTTCTTTGTCATTGAGAAAATGGCAATGGGAAGCGTCTGGAAACCCGGTCCGCTTGTAAAATAGCTGATGATGAAATCATCAAGTGAAAGAGTAAATGCGGTAATCATACCCGTAATCATGCCCGGCATAATCGAAGGAAGAACAACCTTGAAGAACGCGGAAACGGGTTTGCAACCCAAATCCTGAGCAGCTTCCGCAAGATTTCTGTCCGTCTGGCGGAGCTTGGGCAGAACATTGAGAATGATATAAGGCAGGTTAAAAGTAACATGGGCAATGAGCAAAGTGCCGAAACCGAGAACGGAATCAATGCTCACAAGCTTTCCGACAAAAACAAAAAGAAGCATCATCGAAATACCCGTTACTATTTCGGGGTTCATCATAGGAATATTGGTTACCGCCATCACACCTGAGCGCAGAGCACCTTTTCTGAATTTATCAAGTCCGACTGCCGCCGCAGTGCCGAGCACCGTTGCGATAAGCGATGAACACACAGCAAGAACAAGCGTGTTTGAAAGTGCTTTGAGTGTTGCCTCATCTTCAAGCAACGATTTGTACCACTGAAGCGAAAAACCAGAAAGCACACTCGTGCTGCTTGTGCCGTTGAATGAAAAAATTATCATAACGATAATGGGTGCATAGAGGAAAAGGAAAACCAAAGCTGTGTAAATCTTTGAAGCAGCTTTCATATAACCATGCCCTCCTCATCACCCGAAAAGCGGTTCATAACCGCCATACAGATAAGAATAAGCACCATAAGAACAAGTGAAAGCGATGCGCCGAGATTGTAGTTATAAGACTGCTGGAACTGTCTTTCGATAACGTCACCGATAAGGTCAAACGAACCGCCGCCGAGTTTCTGCGAAATATAAAACGTACTTACCGAGGGAACAAAAACCATTGTGATACCCGAAACAACACCGGGCATTATACAAGGAAGCTCCACCTTAAAAAAAGCCATAAGCGGAGTACATCCAAGGTCCATCGCCGCTTCTGTAAGGTGCTTATCCATCTGTTTTATTTTAGGTAATACCGATAAAATCACATATGGCAAGCTAAACGTAACGTGCGCAATTAAAAGAGTCCAAAAGCTAAGCGTTGTTTGAAGACCGATAATAGCACCTGTGGAAACAAACAAAAGCATAAGCGAAACACCGGTAACTATATCGGGGTTCATCATAGGAATATTTGTAATTGAAAGGATGCTTGTGCGAAGATATTTGCTGCGCATTCTGCTAATACCAACAGCTGCTGCAGTACCAAGCACACCCGAAATAGCTGCAGTTGAAACAGCAAGAATCAGTGTGTTTTTAAACGCTCCGATTACCTCGGAATTTCTAAACACCTCTTGGTAATTCTTAAATGAAAACCCGTTCATAACGCTTAAGCTGTCCGACGAATTGAACGAGAAAACAATCATTACCAAAATCGGTGCGTACAACAAGAAAAAGATAACGGAAATGTATATTTTGGAAAGATATTTCATAGTAACATACCCCCGCCTTCTTCGTCATCCGAGAATTTGTTCATAACAAATATCGAAACCATTATTAAAATCATCAAAACCAGCGAAATGGCGCTACCAAAATTCTTGTTACCGCTGCTCATAAACGCCGATTCTATTTCCTCGCCTATTAAACGGCTATTTGTGCCACCAAGCTTTTGGGAAATATAGAACGTACTGATTGCAGGAACAAACACCATAGTTATACCCGAAACGATACCGCTCTTGGAAAGAGGGAGAATTATTTTGGTAATAACCATAAACTTATTACAACCAAGGTCTTGGGATGCCTCGATAACGTTTTTATCTAGCTTGGATATTATGGTGTATATAGGCAACGTCATAAACGGTAGGTAATTATATACCATACCTAAAATAACCGCAAATGCACTATCGATCATACTAACTTCAAGACCTGCTGTCTGGAGAGCTCTGATTGCAGATTCTCTACCCTGGCCAGGACCTTTTACATATACTTCAACGGTTTTAAGGCCGTGTTCCATAGCTGCTTTAGCTGCTGTTTCGCTAACCATCTGTGCAGCGTAAGGAGTTGCCTGTCTTGAACCTCTGAAACCGAGGCCACCTGCACTTGCCCAAGAAATTGCGTTGCCCTGCATGTCTGTGATTGTAACAATTGTGTTGTTAAATGTAGACTGGATGTGAGCCTGGCCACGTTCAATGTTCTTACGCACGATTCTCTTACGAGAAGCTGTCTTTTTAACTGCCATTGCTATTTAGCCTCCTAAATTATTTCTTTTTGTTTGCTACTGTTTTCTTAGCGCCTTTACGTGTTCTGGCGTTTGTTTTTGTTCTCTGACCGCGA
>CALFPM010000096.1 GCA_937919155.1 uncultured Clostridia bacterium | reverse complement strand
CTACAGATGGTTCTTTTGTTGCTATTGATAAGGGTGCAAAGGTTCAGACACTTAAATTTGTAGGCGTTAATGATTTCGGCGTAACAGATTATACATTTGATAGTGACCTTGTAAAACTCGAAGCTGCTGCACAGATCGGCACTAAGATTTATGGTGATCTTAAGACTGCTATCGCAGACGCAAAAGATGGTGATACAGTAAAGCTTGCTGGTAACCTTACTGTTACAGCTGACGATGTATTTGATGCAACTTACTCAGGTTACAATGTTGGTTTCGTTTATGTAGAAGATAAGGCGATCACATTTGACCTTAACGGCAAGACCCTTACAGTTGATTATAATGGTACTGCTCCTCTTCTTAGTGTATTCACTGCTCTTAAAGACGGTAAGCTCACTCTTGTTGACAACTCAGAAGCTCAGACAGGTGCAGTTAATGTAACAATGGCTGATGGCACAGAGTCATATTCAATGTTTACTGCTGACTATGCAAATGCAAAAATGTATATCGAAGGCGGTAACTACACAATCAACAGAGTTGACGGCCAGTCAATGATTTATGCTGGTCAGGATAAGCAGATTGTAGTTTCAGGTGGTAACTTTGTTCTTGGCAATGCAGGTGAAAGAACAACTTCAAATGGCCAGAAACAGCCTTGGATTTACAATGCAGGTGGCAATGGCGCAAGAGTTATCGTAGTAAATGGTGGTACATATAATGCAGACCCCACACACTATCGCGGTGAAACTCAGTATCCTCGTTGCTATAAAGCTGTTGAAAACGATGGCGTTTGGTCTTTAGAATACAAAGCTATGGCTGAAATCGACGGTTACGGTTATTGGACAATTAAAGATGCTGTTGCTGCTGCAAATGACGGTGATGTAATCACAGTTATTGCTGATCATGAAATCGCAAACAGCGAATTTACAACAAGCGTTAATTACGAACAGTTTGTTTCATATGTAGAAGTTCTTGATAAGGCAGTTACAATCGATTTCAACGGCAAGAAAGTAACAGCTAACCCCGAACTTGAAAAAGTTATGTCATCAATCTTCTATGTAGGTGAAACAGGTTCACTTACTCTCAAAGATAGCTCTGAAGCTCAGAATGGTGGTCTTGCTGTAACCATGGGCGAGAACACACAGGCTTATTCATTGATTTTTGCTGATGGTAATCAGTCAAAGCTTACAATCAATGGCGGTAACTACTATATCGATAAAGTCGAATATGGTTACTCAATGATTTATGTTGCTCAGACTGGTACAGGATATGTTAACGGCGGTATCTTTGTTCTTGGCAATGCTAAGACAATTGAGAAAGAAGGTGTAATGGCACCCTGGATCTTTAATACCTATAGTAACAACAAAAATGTTGTTTATGTAAATGGTGGTAGATATAACACAGACCCTGAACACCATAGAAATGAAGTTAAGTTCAAAAAGGGTTATGTAACAGTTCAGGCTGAAGATGGTATGTGGGATATTGTTAGAGGTCCCGTTATCGTTGAACAGCCCAAGGATATCACAATCGGCTATGAAAAGATGGCTAAGTTTGCTCCTGTAATTAAGGGTGAGGGTCTCACATACAAGTGGTACTATAAAGATACCAATAGCAGATGGTATACTTCAACAATTAAAACTGCAACTTACGACATCAAGGGTACTGTTGCAAGAGATGGTCGTCAGGTTTACTGTGTCGCTACAGACTCAACTGGTAAGTCAGTTACAACTGAAACTGTAACACTTACAGTTGTTCCTAATGAAGAACTTGCAATTGTAAGCCAGCCTACAGAGGTTTATGGTGCGCTTGATACCACAGTATCAATAAAGATGGATGTAAAGGGTGACGGTCTCACCTATAAGTGGGAATTCCGCAACAAGGGCGGCAAGACATTCCAGAAGTCATCAATTAAAACTGATACATATGATCTTCTTCTTTCAAAAGATAGAATGGACAGAGAAGTTCGTTGTACAATCACTGATGCATTTGGTAACCAGGTTACATCTGACATCATCACACTTAAAGCTGTAAAAACTGTTGAGCTTAAGATTAATGCACAGCCCACATATGAGGCAGTAGCACTTGGTGAAACAGTAAAAGTTGAGATGGATGTTCAGGGTGAATATCTCACTTACAAGTGGTACTTCAGAAATGCAGGTTCAACTAAATGGACTGAATCTTCAATCAAAGATAGCGAATATGATCTTACTCTTTCAAAAGATAGAGTAGGTCGTGAAGTTTACTGTGTAATTACAGACGCATTCGGTGACAGCATAAAGACAGAAACTGTAACACTTTATGCTGCAGAATAAGTAAACTAATCAAAGCAGAGGGTTTTACATCCTCTGCTTTTTTATGTTTAGTCCAAGTATAGTTTTAAAGCCGAAACATCTTCTGGTGTTTCGGCTTTAAAATATTCGTTAATTTTTAATCAGGTATTGCATAAAAGTTGCTTTCCCAAGCAGGAATATAAGGGTGTTGGCGGAAATATAATTTATAGCTCTCATAAAGCTCTTTTATCTTAAAAGCCAAAGCAAACATATCCTCATTTCTATGATAAGCGCAAACATATAACTTGGGTTTATACTTTGCAACGGTATTCTTAGCACCATCAAGAGCTTTAAGCTCTGCGCCCTCAATATCCATTTTGATAAAGGTAACTTCACTGTCTGCAATATTGTCAACACTGTTGAAATGTACGGGTACACCGCCGTCTTCAAGTCTTGAGTTTCTGCCACTCTTTTTGGCGAAGTACATTGTTTCTTCTTTGTCCCAGGCACCCATATTAAGTCTGGTAAGATTGGTGAGTTCTTCTGTTTTTCTTTCTAATTTGCGGAAATTCTTTTCATCAGGTTCAAGAGCGATTATATTTTTATATTTTCCGTCTGTGACAGTCAGAAACTCTCTGATAGTATCTCCGTCGTAAGCTCCAAGGTCGATGATTGATTCGTTGTCAGATAAGATGAGTACATCTTCATAAAGTTTCATTTTATCGCTGTGAGTTTTAAGCAGGTACTTAACATTACCGCTGAGCTTAAAGCGAAGTATATCGAGATAGTCATCTTTTGATTTATCGTCGCTGAGCATATCATAAGCTCTTTGAAAGTTGTCTTCATTTTCTTTGAAAAATTTATAGGTGAATGGGCTGCCGTCAACAACACTGACAGTTGGCACATAAAGCTCGTAACTATCGGCGAGTTCACTGATGAAATTCATTGTTTTGTCGTCGTGAACCGCAAATGTAATAATTATCACAAAGTCGCCGTATTTCTCTTTAGCTTCGCTGAAGCTTAAAACCCGCTTACCGTGAAAACTGTGTCCGCGTACAAAACCATCGCTTGCAAAAGTGTCTTCATAAGTTATGCCGTAACTTTCCATAACCTTGATTATCATATCAGCACCATTGCCCATACCATAAAGCAATACGGGTTTATCAGATTTTTGAAGACTTTCCCAAAGTGGTGAAACATTAAGTTTTTCTAACAAATCAACTCATCCTTTTTATATTTGAACTGTGGCTATTTTATCATAATAAAACGAAATATGCAATAGAGTCATAAGTAATGTAGGTGAAATGCATTAAAATAAAAATTACAAAAATTTAACTGTACAAATCCAAAAATATATGATATAATTAAATCAACAAAATAACGGAGGTAAAGTTAATATGAAAAATTTAAAGAAACTTGCAGTTGTAGTTCTTGCACTTGTAATGGTTGTCAGTGTGTTTGCTGCTTGTGACATCAAAATCACTCCCGAACAGAAAATTATGGGCGCTTGGAGAGATTCAACCGGTACAATGGGTTATGAATTCCTCGAAAACGGCATTTGTAAAATAACTTATGCTGACGTAGTTATCCCCATTATCAACTATCCTTATAACGGCACTATTGACGGTACATATTCAATAACTAAAGACGAAGCTGATAACTATCACGTTACAATCATTTACACAATTCTTTCAAAGAGTATGACAAAGGATTATATTTTCAGTGTTAAAGATAATGCCCTTAATCTTACTGATGTAACTGATGGTACTATCACAACTCTTATTGCTTATACTGACCCTGCAACTCAGACTACAGCAGCTCAGTAATTGCACAATCTGAATTACGGCGGAGTCTGATTGCGGACTCCGCATTTTATATAAAGGAGTTTTACTATGAATAAAACATCAAAAATTCTTGTGTCGCTTATTGCGATAGGTGTTGCCGTTGTCTGTGTCGGCATGGGGTACACTGCCGTGAAAAATGGTGATGATACTACCACTACAGTGGTTACTGTTAATCCTACTGCATCAACTACTACCACCACAACACAGCCTACCACTGAAACCACAACTGAAAAAGAACCTGAACTTGCAGACCTTCTTCTTGGTAAGTGGTCAGATAGTGCAGGTATGAGCGGTTTTGAGTTTTTCTCTGACGGCAAAGTAAGCTTTACCTATGCAAATCTTGAATCACTCGGTTTGAGTTTTGATGGTGTGCTTAAAAACGGCACATACACACTTGATGACAATAAGCTTACTATTGCATACTCAATTTATACAGCAACAATTGATAAGACATATGAAGTCACAATCAACGGTGATGAACTTAAAATGTATGATATTGAAGAACTCAAAACTTCAACATTTGTCAGAACTGATAAGTTCAAAGAACCCGAAACCACAGGAGTTTCTGTTTCTGACGAGCTTCTCGGTTCATGGGAAAACAAACCTCTCAGCAAAACCTACAAATTTTCAAATAACGGCAAAGTTGTTGTTGCTATTGACGGCGAAGGCTTCGATGGCGTATATGTAACAGAAAACAACTCCGTAACAATTCAGTATACTGCTTATAACAAAAGAATCACTGAAAAATACACTTATGCCGTAACTAAGACTACTCTTTCACTTACCGATGATCAGGGTACATTCAGTTTCAGCAGAATGGGTACTAACAACGCTCAATCTAACGATGGCGATATCTTAGGTATCTGGAGAGACAGTGCTAATCTCAGCGGTTACGAATTCAAAGAGGGCGGGGTTGTATCGGTGACTTATGTTAATATCACTATTCCTGTTATCGATGTACCCGTTACCGGTACTTTCACAGGTGGCTATGAAATTGAAAACGGTGTGCTTAGCCTTACCTATTATATTTACGGCAAAAAAATCGTTGACAGTTACACTTATGAAATCAGTGGCAATGCTCTTAAGCTTAAAAATACCGACACAGGTAATGTTTCAACATATGTAAAACAGTGAGGGAATTTATTATGACACAGCAGGAAAAAGTTTATAAGGCTCTTGATGATCTTGAAATAGAATATAAAGTCATCCATCATCAGGAAGTTCATACAATCGAAGAAATGGATGCATTAGGCATTTTCACTGACGGTGAACTCTGCAAAAATCTTTTTTTGCGCAACGCTAACGGCAAGACTCATTATGTGGTTTCAATGATGAAAGACAAGCACCCTGATATTCAGAATGACATCAGAAGGCAGCTTGGTTGCTCGAGACTTAGTTTTGGCTCTGACGAAAGACTTATGAAACATCTCGGTCTTATGCCCGGTGCTGTTTCACCTTTCGGAATTCTTAACGACGATGATGCTGATGTTAATCTTGTTTTTGACAGTGAACTTAAAAATCTTGATATACCTGTCGGTTTCCATCCAAATGATAACACAGCTTTTGTGTGGCTTAAGTTCAGCGACCTACTCAAGTTCATAAAGTCAAGAGGCAATGATGTTTATTATATAGACATCTGATTTATTAACAAATCCTTATTGAAATGCCGTGACAGATAATATATAATATGTCACAGATTATTTGAACGGAGATAAACAAATGAAAATAAATTTTGTAATTCCTTGCCTGCTTGGTCTTGAAAAGCTTATAGCTGATGAAATGAAAGAACTCGGCGCTGAGAATGTTGTTTCAGAAAACGGCAGAGTACTTTTCAGCGGCGATGAAAATCTTTTAGCAAGAGCTAATATTTGCTCACGTTATGCTGAAAGAATTCAGATTCTTGTTGGCACTTTCAAGGCTATGACATTTGAAGAACTATTCCAAGGTACAAAGGCACTCCCTTGGGAACAGTGGATTGGTGCATATGATGCTTTCCCTGTAAAAGGTTATTCGCTTAACTCGGCACTTTTCAGTGTCAGTGACTGTCAGTCAATCATAAAAAAAGCAGTTGTTGAAAGACTCAAGAGCAAATATAATATTTCATGGTTTGAAGAGACAGGCCCTCTCTATCAGATCCAGTTCTCAATTATGAAAAATCAGGTTAGTCTTCTTATCGATACATCGGGTTACGGTCTTCATAAGCGCGGTTATCGACTTGAAGCAGGCGGTGCACCTATTAAAGAAACTCTTGCCGCTTCTCTTTGTAACCTTGCAAGACTTCGTCCTTATCACACACTTTATGATCCTATGTGCGGTTCGGGTACAATTCTTATTGAGGGTGCTATGATGGTTAACAATATGGCTCCCGGCGTCAACAGACACTTCACTGCCGAAAGATGGCAGAATATTCCTGAAAGCATATGGAATGAAGAAAGAGACAGAGCAAGAAGCCTCGCTCTTACAGATTCTCAGTTTGTTTGCTACGGTTCTGATATTGATTCACGTTGCCTTGAGCTTGCTATGGCCAATGCCAAAAGGGCAGGGGTGGACAAATACATCACATTTGAAAAGAAAGATGTAAGAGACTTTGCGCCAAAAACAGAAAAGGGTACTGTTATCTGTAACCCGCCTTACGGTGAGCGACTCCTTGATTTAAAAGAAGCAGAAGAACTTTATAAATCTCTTGGCAAGCGCTTCAAGCAAGAACGCGGCTGGGCGTATAATATCATCTGCCCCTCAGAAGATTTCGAGGTCTTCTTCGGCAGAAAAGCCGATAAGCGCCGTAAGCTTTATAACGGTATGATCAAGTGTCAGCTTTATATGTATTTCAAATAATAATCTTTCAGAAGGTGTCTTCGGACACCTTCTCTTATATTGCCATAAATTTCCCTAAACGGTTGACACTTTACCTTTAATGGTATAAAATATAATCTGTATAATAATATCCGTTAAAGGAGAGAATTAATATGATTTTTATGAACAAAGACAATGTCTTTCATCTGACAACAGATAAGACAAGCTATGTTTTCAGAGCTCTTAAAACAGGTCAGCTCGAGTCAATGTATTACGGCAGAAAAATCCGTAACAGCGACGATATGGAATACCTTGTTGATAAGCACGCTGCAGGATACAGCAATTCCACACCTTACACTCAGGACGACAGATCACTTTCACTTGACCATATCGCACTCGAATATTCAGCTTACGGCAAGGGTGATTACAGATTACCTGCAATGCAGCTTATGTCAGCAGATAATAACTTTACAACAGATTTCAAGTTCAAATCAGCTGCTGTAACAAAGGTTAAGCCTGTACTTAAGGGCCTTCCCTCTGCTTACGGCGAAAGCGAGACACTCACTGTTGTGCTTGAAGATACAGTCCTTGGTGCTGAGCTTCATATGTTCTATACTGTTTATGAAAAGTCAAACGTTATCACAAGGAGCGTAAGACTTATCAATAACAGCAAAAATGTAATCAAAATCAACTCTCTTATGAGTATGCAGATCGATATTCAGAGAGGCGATTATGTAATGCTCACCTTTGACGGTGCATGGGCAAGAGAAAGATATAAGCACGAGCACAGACTTACATCAGGCGAATGCTCGGTTGGTTCAATTTCCGGTACAAGCTCAAACAGACACAATCCTTTCTTTGCTATCCGCGAGGCTGATGCAACAGAGCACAGCGGTAACTGTTATGGCTTTAACCTTGTTTATTCAGGTAACCACATTGCCCGTACAGAAATTTCAACTCACGGTCTTCTTCGTATTCAGAATGGTATCAATCCTTTTGAGTTCCAGTGGCATCTCGGTTGGGGTGAGTCGTTTGACACACCTGAAAGCGTAATGACTTTCAGTGATGAAGGTCTCAACGGTATGAGCCAGAATATGCACGCATTTGTTAAGGAAAATATTGTCAGAGGTTATTGGAAAGATAAGGACAGACCTATTCTTGTCAATAACTGGGAAGCTACAACTTTCAGCTTCACTGAAAAGAAAATCCTTGACATTGCTAAGGCTACAAAAGAGCTTGGCGCTGAAATGTTTGTACTCGACGACGGTTGGTTCGGCAAGAGAAACAACGACAAGGCAGGCCTTGGTGACTGGTATGTAAATATGAAGAAGCTCCCCAGCGGCATCAAGGGGCTTGCTGAGAAGGTAAATGAAATGGGCCTTAAGTTCGGTCTTTGGGTTGAACCCGAAATGGTTAACCCTGACTCCGATCTTTACAGAGCACATCCCGATTGGGCGATGACAACTGATGTTTACACACCTTCACAGGGCAGAAATCAGCTTATTCTCGACCTCACAAGACAGGACGTACGCGATTATATTATTGATACAATGACAGATGTTTTCCGTTACGGCAACATCGAATACATCAAGTGGGATAATAACCGTCACTTCTCCGATGTTTTCTCAAGACAGAAGGGCTACAAGAGCGGCGAATACTTCCACAGATACATCCTCGGTCTCTATGAAATCTGGGATGCTCTTACATCACGCTTCCCAGAAATTCTCTTTGAGGCTTGCTCAAGCGGTGGCAACAGATTTGACCTTGCTACTTTCTGTTATATGCCTCAGTGCTGGACAAGTGACAACACCGACCCACTCGACAGAATACACATTCAGTCAGGCACATCATATGGCTATCCTCAGTCAGTTATGACAATGCACGTGGCGGCTGCTATCAGCTTCCCAGATTTCAGACACAGTTCAATTGAGCAGAGATTCAATGTTTCTGCTTTCGGTCTTTTAGGTTACGAGCTTGATGTTACAAACCTTTCAAAGTTTGACAGAGCTGCTGTTAAAAAGCAGATTGAATACTATAAAGAACACAGACGTCTTTTACAGTACGGCGTATTCTCCCGTAAGGGCGACATCGAAACCGACGACAGATGTATGTGGCAGATTACCTCAGAAGATAAAACTGAGGCAATGTACGGCTATTTCGTAGACAGAATCACACCTAACTGGGGTAACGATGTAATTAAGTTTATGAACCTTAATGCTGATTGGGATTATGAACTCAACATCCGTACTCAGCTTCTTTCACTCAAAAACTTCGGTGATATGATCAACGTGCCCCTGCCTAAGAAAATGGATGTTGAAGACGGCAAATTCTTCGATTTCCTTTGTGAGATGGTTAAGCTCAAGAGTGAAACAGAGCATTACATTATGGGTGGCGACGCGCTTATGTATTCAGGATTCAAGCCCAAGCAGCCTTACAACTACTCAGGTTATAAGTTCGGTGATTCAAGAATGATTCTTGACAACGATTCAAGAATGTACTATGTCAAGAAAACAGAAGCAGAATAATATGAGAGAATATAATACTTACGTATTTGAAAATGAAATCGACTGGCAGCAGGTACCCGAAGAAAAGTTACCATTTTTTCTTTGGGACACTGCCGCAGAGTATGATGTATACTTTAAAATGTGCTTTCTAAAAGGGGAGGGTATAGCTCTTCGTATGCGCTGTAACGAGACTGAGCTTCGTTATGAAGGCGTAGTAAGAGACGACAGTGTGTGGGAAGACAGCTGTATGGAAATGTTCCTTTGCCCATTTGAGCACAGAAGTGAATATGTTAATTTCGAAATTAATTGCAAAGGTGTTTATCTCAGCCAATACGGCAAAACAAGAGCTGACAGAAAGTTTATTAAAGAGCTTACAGCATTAGCTCCTGATGTTAAAACCAATATTACTGATGACGGGTGGTCACTTGAGCTCTTTGTACCCTGCCGACTCATCGAAGCATTATATGGTGAGAAATTCACTGCTGATAAATGCACGCTTAAGGGTAATTTTACTAAGTGCGGTGATCTTACAAAATATCCCCACTACGGCTCGTTCTGTCAACTTTCGACTCTTGATTTTGGTTTTCATAATCCTGAACTCTTTGCAATTATTAACATAAACGAAAGGTAATATTATGACTGTTAATATTGATAAAGATGTTGTTAAGGTGTGCAGATGCTTCAACATCAAAGGCGAGGCTGTTTCTCAGAGTGTATTCACTGACGGACATATTAACACGACTTTGCTTGTTGTTTTTTCTGATAAGGGTGAAGATAAAAAATATCTTATTCAGGGAATTAATACCCACGTATTTAAAAATCCTGAAGAGCTTATGGAAAATATTGTCAATGTAACAACATATCTCAGACGCAAAATATCTGAAAATGGCGGAGATCCCGACCGTGAAACCCTGACCTTCCTTAAAGCCGAAAACGGTCAATACTTCTATTTTGAGGGTGAGAAATGTTGGCGTGCATATAAGTTCATCGATAAGTCTCACACCTGCAACAAAATTGAAAACAAAGTGCTTTTCGAGAATGCAGGCAGATCATTCGGCAATTTCCAAAAATATCTGACAGATTATCCCATGCACAAACTCCATGAGACTATAAAAGATTTTCATAACACCCCAAAGCGCTTTGATAATCTGGAAGCATCAATAGATAATGATATTGTCGGCAGAGCTGAAGGTGTTCAGGTTGAAATTGATTTTGCTTTGGCGAGACGTAGTGAGACAGACAGATTGCTCGAGCTTTACAGAAAAGGTCTTATACCTCTCAGAGTAACTCACAACGATACAAAGCTTAATAATATACTTTTTGACGATGAAACAAATGAAGGAATTTGTGTAATTGATCTTGATACAATAATGCCGGGTTTTTCTCTTTATGATTTTGGTGATGCTATTCGTTATGGTGGTAACACGACAAAAGAGGATGACGATAATCTTGATAATGTGGGTATATCCCTTGAGCTTTTTGAAAGCTATACCGAAGGCTTTCTTTCGGCTTGCGCTAAAGCGCTGACTATGGCTGAAGTTGAAAATCTTGCATTTTCGGCAATGCTTATGACTCTTGAGTGTGGTACCCGTTTTCTTACTGATTATCTCGACGGCGATATCTATTTCAAGACTTCATATGCTGAGCATAATCTTGTAAGAGCCAGAAATCAGTTCAGACTTGTCAGTGAAATTGAAAAGCATCTTGATGAAATGAATGAAATCGTAATGCGGATTTATAAAAAATACATATAAAATTAAGGCATCTGTGGGCATTAGTTTTGCTCTGGGTGCCTTTTAATATTTGCATTTTGTGATTAATCATATTTTACATCTTATTGACAAAAAATGACCTGAGTAGTATAATTATTTTGATTAAATCAGTAAAGGATTGTTTGATATGAATCAATATTTTTACGATGAATTAAAATGTGCATCAACTGCTGTGAGTGCCCTTAAGGTTAACCCGGGTGTTTATGCAGGTGATGAAATTAATATTATAGGTGATGAGCATTCGCTGAGTGCTTATCTCGCCGGATTTTTTATGCTTACAGCTAAAAACAACAAGAGCGGTAAACTCAATATTATCGCTGAGGGTGAAGTGCGCAATCAGAATCTTTTTACAGAGGTTATATCTGAATTCAAAGGCGGACCAACACTTACAGTTTTCAAGAATATTGAAGACTATCTTGTTGCAGGCAGTGATATTGTAAACCGACACTTTTTCTATATAGCTAACTTACAGCTTCCTGAATATAACGATGCTGATTTTGTTGCTAAGAAGAAAGAAAATCTTGAAAAGTGGCTCAAAATTGCCCGTGACAGTGGCGGAAGCTTCGTGTTTATACCTATCTTCAATTTTGCAGGTCCTTTTGATAATGGACTCGTTTGTGTGTCTGAAAGAGAGCTTGAAGCCGTATCTCAGCACGACGCAGCTTTTTCAAGCGGCAGAGTACTTATGGAGATGGAAGAAATCTGCCGTAAATCATTTGCCGAAAAGTCAATATCAATGAATGTAGTGCGATTTGACAATATCTTCGGTCCTATGGTTGATGATACGACCAAGCTTGGTTTAGACAGCATTATTGATGATCTCGCTTATAACAACAAAATTACTTTCAAAAAATCTGACAGCCTCACTCATTACACAGGTTGCTATATCCGTCAGGCTGTAACGGCAGTTTTTCTTGTTGGTCTTATTGGTAAAAACGGTAATATTTACAATGCAGCTAACTACAGCTTTACAATGCACGACATTAAAGATAATCTATATAAGAGTTTTGCTCACCGTAACCCTGACGTGCATTTTGAGGATGATATTCTTTCAGGTTGGACAATTGAAAAGAACTATGAATGTCTTGCTAATCTTAAAATCAGAGCTCTCGGTTGGACAGAGGAAACACCTCTCAGAGAGGCTGTTTACAGAACTGCACTTGTAAAACTTAATGAGGAATATAAGGGCGATTTCTATGTTGATATCTATCAGGGTAAACTTGAAAGAGTCAAGCGCATTGAAATGAACATTATGCGCGAAATCGACAGAATATGCCGTGAAAACGATATTAATTATTTCCTTGTCGGCGGTTCACTTTTAGGTGCTATCAGACACAAGGGCTTTATCCCTTGGGATGATGATATTGATATCGGTATGCTTCGCGAGGACTTCGAGAAATTCAGACGAATCTGCCCTCAGCTGTTAGCCTCACATCTTTCGTATCAGTCATATACAGACGAACCCACATCGCACTATATTTTTGATAAAGTCCGTCTTAAGGATACTTACTTCAGCACTAAATTCTCAAATCGTTTCAGTGATATCGAGAATGGTATTTTCATAGATATTCTTGTTTATGACAAGACTGCAAATTCTCCGATGTTGCAGAAATTCCATATCAGATCTATTCAGTTCTTCCGTCGACTTATTAATATCCGTTGGGTCGGCAAAGCAAGAAGAGGTATCCACTATACCGCTTCAAAGATTATGCTTCCTATAATGAAGCGTATTCCGTTCTTTACTTATCACCGTTTCTTTGAAAGAGCTTTGCGTATGTTCGATTTCAAAAAGAACAGCAAGTATCTTCTTGACGGTGTAGGTCAGAACCTTGAAAAAGGTCCGTTCCCCAAAGCTTGGTTTGAAGAGCTTATCGATGTACCATATGAAGATATGATGTTCAAGGCACCTAAGGCATACGACGAGTATCTGCGCCATTGGTACGGTAACAGATATATGGAACTTCTTCCTTTATCTTCGCGTAATTCAGGTCATGCTCTGAGCAGGCTTGACCTTGGTAAATATCTCTATGAGCATACTGAAGATTATCCCATTCGTGATGTAAATCTTGAAGGTGAAATCTACGAAAAGCCTGTCTATGATACAGAAGATACAGGTATAGATGAAAACTTCCTTGATGAACTTTCACTTATAGATAAAGAGATTATGACAAATAATCTTAAGCACGGTGCTCTCAATAAGTGTGAAATTAACATCATCTGTGACGAGCATACTCTTGCCGCTTATCTTGCAGGTTATTATATGTATCGCAGTAAGAAGGGACTTACAGAGGGCTGTGTAAATGTTATTCTTGAAGGCCCTTGCAGAAACAGAGAGCTTTATGATCAGATTGCTGAAGAGTTTGATGCGAATGCGCTGTTTAATATTTATGAAAATGTTGACGCGTACTATGGTGCAAGCAAGTCAAATTCCAAGAAAGTTTTCTATTATATTGCTAATCTTCAACTTCCCGAATACAGAAACATTGAATTCTTAAAAGATAAGAAGAGAAATCTTCGTAAGTGGCTTGCTCTTTCGAGAAATACAAACGGCAGATTTGTGTTTATTCCTATTTTCAATTTTGCTAAACCTTTCGACGGTGATCTTGCTGCTGTTTCTGAAAGAGAAATTGAGTCACTTGTGCTTCATGAAAAGAACTTCTATCAGGGCAGAATTCTTATGGAATTTGAAGATGTGCTCAGAAAGTCTTTCTCTTATAATAAAAATCAACTTAGTGTTGTTCGTTTTGACAACATCTTCGGACCCTTTGTCAAAGATACATCAAAGCTCAACATTGACGGTATAATTTCTGATCTTATTAATAACAATACAATAACTTTCAATAAGAGTGACAGTGTTATTCATTACAGTGCTTGCTATATTCGTCAGGCTGTTACTGCAGTTCATTGTGTATGCATGAAAGGCAGAAAAGGTAACATTTATAATGCATCAAATTATAACTTTACTCTTCACGATATCAAGAGTCTTCTTTATGAAGAATTTATTGAGAGAAATCCGAAAATTCTCTTTGCTGAAGATATCAAGGCTGTGCCCAACAGACTGTTTTATGAGCGTATGGGTAACCTAAAACTTCGCGATATCGGTTGGGTGAGCGAAACACCTATGAAGGAAGCTCTTAACAGAACTCTTTATGCAAAACTTGATGCTTGTGAAGATGATAATATTTCACAAGAACTTTATCAGGGTAAGCTCGAAAAAATCCGTCGTTTACAGCTTGAAATTATCAAAGATGTTGATCGCATCTGCAAAAACAACGGCATAAAGTATTTCCTCACAGGTGGTTCACTGTTAGGTGCTGTTAAATACGGTGGATATATTCCTTGGGAAGATACTATTGAAATCGGCTTCTTCAGAGAAGATTATGAAAAGTTCAAGAAAGTTTGTCCAGGTGAGCTGTCTGACAGACTCAAATATCAGACCTATAAAAAGGGTTCAGCATCACATCTTGTCTACGACAGAATACGCCTTAATGACACAGGCTTCTTCACAGCAGCAAGTGACAGATTCAAGCTTGTTGACAACGGTTTGTTTATCAATATTTTTGTTTACGATAAAACAGCTAACACAACAATAGGCAAGAAGCTTCACCTGTTCACCGTACAGAATCTCAGAAGAATCATCAATATCCGCTGGCAGAATACTGCAATTCCCGGTGAGTATTATACACTTTCAAAACTTCTTCTTCCTTTTATCCGTCTTGTACCTTTCAATCTTTACCACACAATGCTCAATCTTGTGCTTAAGAGATACAGAAAGCAGGATGATCATGTATTCCTTATTGATGGTGAGGGTCTTAATCTCGTTAAGGGTGCTTTCCCTGAAAAATGGTTCTACAGTCTTGTAGATATTGATTTTGAGGGCCTTAAGCTTCCTGCGCCGAGCTATTATGATGAGTACCTTAAACACTTATACGGTGAAAATTATATGAGAACAATACCTGAGTCAAAGAGACAGAGTGGTCGTAAGATTCTCAGAATTGACCTTGGTAAATATCTCTATGAAGAAACTGCAGACCAAAAAGCTCATGCTAAAGACGCTAAAGGCGAACTCTTCGAAAAAACACTTGAAGAATAAGTTACAATACCGCTTGAAGATAGTTCAAGCGGTATTTCTTTTTATCCGTCGCAACTTTTAATTGTATATTCCTTGACATACTATCCAAAAAATAGTATTATAAACAATAATGGATTACTATGGGTAATTAGCGTTAATTCACTAAAAATATAATTTTCATTAATATAATTTAAAATCTGAGAAAAGGAGTGTTATGAATTAAAATGAGTGAAAACAATCAGAATCTTAAGCAGAACAAATCACCTGCAAGCAAAAGTAAAAGTAAGTCAAAACCTTTTTATTATAAGAAAAAAAGAAATTCAGCTAAGAAAACATTAGAGTCAAAAGTTAACGATATTCTTCTTTATGAAAAAATTGAGCCTAAAATAATTTCCGAAAACAAAAAGCAGACCGAAAATAAAAAACAAACAGAATCAAAAAAACATATAGAATCTAAAAGACAGACTGAAAATAAAAAAACAGTTGAAAATAAAAAGAAACAGAATAAATCAAAAGATAATAAAAAAACTTCTCAGCAGAAAAAAGGTGGCAAGGTACCAAATAAAAAACAAAGTCCAATAAAGATTGCATTTTTAGGCGGTCTCAACGAAGTCGGCAAGAATATCACTCTTTTTGAATATGAAGACGATATGATCCTTATCGACAGCGGCCTAGCTTTCCCGGATGAAGATATGCCCGGTATTGACCTTGTTATTCCCGATTTCAGTTATGTTGAAAAGAATGCCGACAAAATCAAAGGTATCTGCATAACTCACGGCCATGAAGACCATATAGGCTCCCTTGCTTATCTTCTTAAAAAGGTCAATGTTCCTGTTTACAGTACGCGTCTTACTAATGGCCTTATTGAGGGCAAGCTTCGCGAACACGGCATTCTTGATAAAGCAAAGCTCAATGTTGTTTCACCCGGTAAGAAAGTAAATCTCGGCAAATTTGATGTTGAGTTCATTCATGTTAACCACTCAATTCCCGATGCAGTTGGCTTTGCTATTAAGTGTGATGGCGGTACAATTGTACACACAGGTGACTTCAAGATAGATTCAACTCCTATTGACGGTGATATAATTGATATTGCCCGTTTTGCAGAGCTCGGCAAACAGGGAGTTCTGTGCATGATGGCTGACTCAACTAATGCTGAACGCCCGGGATTTACCGAAAGCGAAAGCAAAGTAGGCGCATCATTTGAATTGCTTTTCAGAAAAGCTGAAAACAGAAGAATTATTGTTGCTACTTTCGCATCAAACATTCACAGGGTTCAGCAGATTATAGATGTAGCTGAAAAAATGGGCAGAAAGGTTGCTCTTTCAGGCAGAAGCCTTGAAAATGTTGTTGCAATCGGTTCCGAGCTTGGTTATCTCAAAGTGCCTGACGGAATTCTCATTAAGCTTGATCTTATTAACAATTATGCGGCCAATGAGATTGTTCTTATAACAACAGGCAGCCAGGGCGAGCCTATGTCAGCTCTTACAAGAATGGCGTTCTCTGACCACAGAAAGGTTGCGGTCGGTCCTAACGATTATGTTATAATTTCAGCAACGCCAATACCCGGTAATGAAAAAACCGTCAGCAGGGTAGTTAACGAGCTTATGAAGCTCGGTGCTGAAGTTGTATATGAAAAAATGTATGATGTTCACGTTTCAGGTCACGCTTGCAGAGAAGAGCTTAAGCTTATGCTCGGTATAGTCAAGCCTAAGTATTTCATACCTGTTCACGGTGAGCAGAAACATCTTCTCAAGCATGCTCAGCTTGCTGAGCAGATGGGTATTCCATCATCAAATGTTATTATTGCTGATAACGGTGTGCTGGTTGAAGTATGCAAAGACCATATCAAAAAGGTCGGCACAGTGCCTGCAGGTAAGATATTTGTTGACGGTTCAGGTGTTGGTGATGTTGGCAACATCGTGCTTAAAGACAGAAAACATCTTGCTGAAGACGGCATTATAATTGTTGTTGCAACTCTCGACGGTATCACGGGTCAGCTTGTATCAGGCCCTGATGTCGTATCCCGCGGTTTTGTGTTCGTAAAAGAATCTGAAGAGCTTATTGAAGAAGCTAAGCAGACCGCATACGAAACAATGATGAAATGCTATGACAGAAACATCTATGATTGGGGTACAATTAAAAACCGTGTACGCGACGATGTTTCAAAACTTATGTATGAAAGAACAAAAAGAAGTCCTATGATTCTTCCTATTCTTATGGAGATTTAAAATGAAAAAGCTTTGGAAAATTTACGATTTATCCTTGATATTTATAATACTTGCAATCTTCCTTTGCGGTGTTGCTGCAGGATACAGCTATGTGCTTGCGGCAGCTCAACTTGTGTTGGTTATAGGCTTTGCACTTGCTAAGTATATATATCATATAGAGGTTAAGGAAAAGCTTCTTTATAAAGTTAAAACTGTTACAGATGAGCTTAATTTCGATCAGGGTAAGGCTTTTGAGGTTCTCAGTGTACCTTGTGTTGTTATTGAAAAAGACGGCTCAATAATATGGCTCAATGAATGTTTCAAAGAGACTTTCAGAATTACTGCCGATTATACAGTGACTAACTTTAAAGAGCTTATCCGTAAGGATAATATCGATAAACTCCTTTTAGGCAAAGGCTACAGATTAAGAGCCGATAACCTTTATTTCTCGGTGTATTCAAATGAATTCACTGTCGACGGCGAAGATTTTTATCTGCTTTATCTCTTTGATGAAACAGAGCTTCGCAACATTGAAAAAGAGTTTATAGACACAAGACCTTGTATTATGCTCACTGTGCTTGATAATGCTGATGAAGTCTACAACAATTTCAAAGAAAGCGATTGTGCAGCAATTTTCACTAAGACAGAGCAGATGATAGAGCAATGGGTCAATTCTTATGGCGGACTCTGCCGAAAATTCAGCACCAGCCGAATGATGGTTTTCCTTGAGGAAAGAGCTTATCAGAGAATGGTCAGTGATAAATTTAACATTCTTGATAAAATCCGCGAACTCACATATGACGGCAGAAGTACAGACCTTACTTTATCTATTGGTGTTGGTCATGAAAAAGACCTGACTGAGTCAAATAACTCTGCTAAGCAGGCTCTCGATATGGCTCAGAGCCGTGGCGGTGATCAGGTTGCAATCAAAGAGGGTACACAGTATCAGTTTTTTGGTGGCGTTACATCGGGTCATGAAAAGAAAAACAAAGTCAGAACAAGACTTATTTCAAAGACTATATCTGAAATTATTTCTGATAGTGATAATGTTCTCATTATGGGTCACAGATTTTCAGACTTTGATGCATTTGGCAGTGCAGTGGGTATGCAGTGTATTGCTGAGTATTTCGAAAAGAAATCAAATATCGTTGTCAATGTCAAAAACACATTGGCGCTTCCGCTTGTTAGTGCTTATATTCAGGAAAAAGGCGACGGAGTCGTTATTTCTCCCGATGAAGCACTCAGTAGGGTAGGTCACAACACACTTGTTATTGTTGTTGATACTCATAAGCAGGATTTCACTGATTGTCCTGAGCTTCTGGATAAAGCAGAAAAAATTATGGTTATTGACCACCACAGAAAAAGCGTTGACTTTATTGAAAACACAGTGATGTTCTATCATATGTCAAACTCTTCTTCTGCATCTGAAATGGTGACAGAAGTTGCACAGTATATAGGGACAAAACCAATTCTCGATAAATTTGCTTCCCTTGCTCTGTTTGCGGGTATCGTTCTTGATACCAGAAACTTTATTCTCAGAGCCGGTGTGCGTACCTTTGAAGCGGCTGCTTATCTTCGCTCGCGCGGTGCGAGTACTGTTGATGCTAAGAAGCTCTTCTCAAATGATATGGATATTTTCAGAGCAAGAAATGCTATTATTGATGAAGCTGAAACATACAACGGCTGTGCAGTTTCTTTTGCAGACGGCAATGTTGAAAATATCCGTCTTGTGACATCTCAGGCAGCTGATGAAATGCTTAATATTGAGGGAGTAAAGGCGTCTTTTGTGCTATATGAAAACTATAGCGGAATCAATATTTCAGCCAGAAGTTACGGTGAAGTCAATGTGCAGTTAATTATGGAAGCTTTTGGTGGCGGAGGTCATCAGACCATGGCCGCTTGTCAGCTTGAAAGCGTTTCTTTGCAGGATGCGATGAATATGCTTAAGGTTGAAATAGATGAATATTTCAGTAATTTATAACGGAGGTTAAATATATGAAAGTAGTATTAAAACAGGATGTTAAAGGTTTAGGTAAAAAAGGTGAGCTTGTTAATGCTTCAGACGGCTATGCAAGAAACTTCCTTTTCCCTAAAAATCTTGCAGTTGAAGCAAATGCTCAGAATATGACAGAGCTCAAAAATCGTGAGCAGGCTGCCAAATATAAGATTGACACAGAAACTGCAGAAGCTAAAAAGAATGCTGAAAGAATTTCAGGCAAAACAATTACTATTACCGCAAAAGCAGGTCAGAACGGCAAGCTTTTCGGCAGTGTAACAGCTAAAGAAATTGCTGAAAAAATTGAAAAAGATTTCGGTATCAAGACTGACAAGAGAAAAATCACTGTTGATGATATCAAGCAGTTTGGTACTTATGAATTTGAAATTAAGCTCTATACCGGCGTATCAGCTAAGCTTTTTGTACGCGTAGGAGAATAAGAATTTTAAAACGAGGTGAAATAAAGTGGAAAGAGATAAGATGCTGACATCGATCGACGATGTCACTATGCCATATTCTCTTGAAGCTGAGCAGGCGGTGCTCGGCTCTATCCTCATTGATCCGAGTTGCATCACTCAGGTTAACATTATGGTTAAGCCTGATTATTTCTATCTTCCTCAGCATAAAGAAATCTTCATTATTATGCAGGAAATTGATGCTCTCGGCGGTAAAATTGACCCTCTGATTGTGCTTGAAAAACTCAAGGATCAGAAAATATATGACGATGCAGGCGGGAAGCAATATCTTTTCCAGCTTGCAGAAATGGTACCCTCGACCGAAAATGTTGAAGCGTACTCGAAAATCATAAGAGAAAAGTATTATGTCCGTTCTCTTATCACTGTTTCAAAAGGCATCATTGAAGACGCTTCATCTTCAAATGAATCTGCAGATAACCTTCTCGAGGCTGCTGAACAGAAAATTTATGATATCCGTCAGGGCAGAGTAACAAGGGGTCCTGCTAAAATCGGCGACATCATTGTTAATGAGGTTTACGATAAGCTTCAGAAACTCAGCGGTGCCGATAAAGATAAGTACAAGGGTTACACAACAGGTTTTATTGATCTTGATAAGGCTATCACAGGTCTTAATAAGTCTGACCTTGTTATTATCGGTGCTCGTCCTGCTATGGGTAAAACCAGTTTGGCGCTTAACCTTGCAAGAAACACTGCTATGATGGGCAAGAAGAAAGTACTTTTCTTCTCTCTTGAAATGACAAAGGAACAGCTTGCACAGAGAGTTCTCTCAACAGAAGCACGTATTGAAAGCACTAAGATGAGAACAGGTAACATATCAGGTGAAGAGTGGGCTAAGCTTGCAACAGCAACTGCTCTTCTGAGTAACTGTGAGCTTTATTTTGACGATACATCAAATATGACCGTATCTGAAATGAAGTCACGAATCAGAAGACTTCGTGATGTTGATGCTGTTTTCGTTGACTATCTTCAGCTTATGAAAAGCGGCGGCAGGGTAGAAAGCCGTGTGCAGGAAGTTTCTGAAATTACACGAAATCTTAAGCTTATGGCTAAAGATCTTAATATTCCCGTTGTTGTACTTGCTCAGCTTGCACGTACAACCGAAGGCCGCGGTAAGAGCCACAAGCCTCAGCTGTCTGACCTTCGTGAATCGGGTTCAATCGAGCAGGACGCTGACATAGTTATCATGCTTTACAGAGACGAATACTATGCCGGTGAAAAAGACGAACAGCCCCCTGAGGAAAGATCACCCATCAACAAAGCTGAGTTTATTATATCTAAAAACCGTCACGGCCCTACGACAACCGTTGAGGTTGCCTGGAATGGTGACTACACATTGTTCTCAAATCTGGAGCAGATCAGAAATGATATGTAAAGTAAGACAAACAATTGATAAATATAACCTGCTTGACGGTGTAAAGAGTATTGCTGTCGGTGTTTCCGGCGGTGCGGACTCAATGTGTCTTTTGGAAATTTTAAGTAAATTAAAAGGTGAGTATGATATTATCATCAAAGCTGTTCACTTGAATCATAATATCAGAGGCGATGAAGCACTTCGCGATCAGAACGCTGTTGAAGCTTTTTGTAAAAAGCTTGATATTGAGTGCTTTGTGTATTCTGTCAATATTCCGTCTCTAGCAAAAGAAATGGGCATAGGCGAAGAAGAATGCGGCAGAATCAAGCGATATGAGTGCTTTTCAGATATTGGTTGTGACGCCGTTGCAACAGCGCATACACTGTCAGATTCAATTGAAACTATGATGTTTAATCTCATCAGAGGCACAGGCACGAAAGGCCTTTGTGGAATTACTGTAAAGCGAGACAATATTATCAGACCTTTGATTGAATGCACTCGTAAGGAGATTGAAAATTACTGCGAATATAATAATATTTCTTATTTAACTGACAGCACAAATCTTTCCGATGATTATACAAGAAATTATATCAGACACAATGTTATTCCGACTTTTGATAAGGTTAATAAAAACTTTGAAAATGCAATTTCGGGTACTCTTGAAACTCTCAAGAATGAAAACGATTTTATCGAGAATTGCAAAAATTCTCTGATCAGAAATTCTGAAACTGATAACGGCTTTAAAGTTTCTGAGCTTGTTGCTGCACATTCAGCAGTCAGACGAAGAGCTCTCGCTGAAATTCTGAGTCGATATATGTTCAAAGATGTTGAGAAAAGACATATTGATCTGCTTGATGAAGCTGTAACTGAAGGGCAGGGCAAAATCGAAATTTCAAAGGACTTGTATATTGTTGTCAGTAATGGTATAATTAGCGCTCAGAGTATTGAAACTGAAAGTGAAAGATGGATTTGTCGTAACGAAAATGGTGTGTTTGATACACCTTACGGCAGATATATCTTTGAAGTAGCATCGGCAGGGAACATAGGTAAAAACTCTGTTGATGCTGATAAAATTTCATCGCAATTGATAATGTCTTCCCGCGAAAACGGTGATAGATTTTATGACAAAAAAAGAGGTCAGAGCAAAACGTTAAAAAAACTTTTTAACGAAAAAAAGATACCTCCCGCTATTCGTAACAGTATCGCAATTCTCAGAGACGGTGAAAATATTGTCTGGATCGACGGATTTGGTACTGATGGGAAATATCTTCCCGATATAAATACAAAAAATGTTCTGATAATAAAAAAGGAAGGGTAAAACTATGCACAAGGATATTCAGGAAATTCTTTTTAATGAAGAAGAAATTGCGCAGATAGTCAAGGGCATTGCTAAGCAGATCAGCGAAGATTATAAAGATAAAAATCTTCTTCTTGTTTGTGTGCTCAAAGGCTCAGTCTGTTTTATGGCTGATCTTATGAGAGAAATTTCTATACCTTTAAAAATTGAATTCCTCAGAGCAAAGAGTTATCTTGCAGGTTCAACTGAATCAGCAGGCAGTGTTGAAGTAAGAAGCGAAATTGACCACCTCGAAGAGTATGATGTAGTTGTGGTAGAAGATATTTTCGATACAGGCAGAACTCTTCAGAAAGTTAAGGAAAAGATGCTTCTTGATGGTGCTAAGAGTGTCAGATGCTGCAGCCTGCTTGATAAGCCTGAAAGACGCAGCGAGAATGTTAACCTTACTTTAGATTATATCGGCAAGAAAATTCCCAACGCTTTTGTTGTTGGTTATGGCCTTGATTTTGATGAAAATTACAGAGGTTTACCTTATGTCGGTATCCTCAAACCTGAGGCTTACGGCGGTTAAGTCTTTTAACAGATTAGGAGTGATTATATATTGGATAACAAAAATAACAAACCCGTAAAGACTCCGTCAGGAGTGCCAAGTAAATGGGGTAACCTTCTTTATATCATTGTACCCGTTTTGCTTGTTGTGGTTATTGCTTCCTTTATGGGTACACAGAATAAGAAAGATGCACCTAAATATTACGAAATTGTTGAGCAGTTCAGAAGCGCTCAGGTTACTGAATATGTCCTTAACCTTTCAAGCGGTGCTCTTGAATACAAAATTAGCGGCAGTGATGAAACACTCACTTATGTTGTGCCCAATGTTGAGATATTCCTCAATGATGTGCACAACTATGTAACTGAGCACAATATCGAAAATCCCGATTCAAAAATCAAGTATAACTATGAAAAGGGTTCAAACGGCTCTCTTTGGTCGAGCATGCTTCCGACTCTTCTGATGACATTGATGTTTGTCGGTGTGATGTTCTATCTCTATCGCAGAATGGGTCAGACTATTCAGAATGAAAACAACCACGCTCTTACTTTCGGCAAGGCTCGCATAAAGCTCGGCAAAGACCTTAAGAGCAAGACAACATTCAAAGATGTTGCAGGTGCTGATGAAGAAAAAGCAGAGCTTGAAGAAATAGTTGACTTCCTGAAAAATCCCGACGAGTATAATAAGCTCGGTGCTCGTATTCCCAAGGGTGTGCTTCTTGTAGGTCCTCCGGGTACAGGTAAGACTTTGCTTGCGAGAGCTGTTGCAGGCGAGGCAGGCGTGCCTTTCTTCTCAATCTCAGGTTCAGATTTTGTTGAAATGTATGTTGGTGTCGGTGCATCAAGAGTAAGAGATCTTTTTGATCAGGCTAAGAAAAATGCTCCCTCAATCCTCTTTATCGACGAAATCGATGCAGTTGGCCGTCACAGAGGCGCAGGCATGGGCGGCGGTCACGATGAAAGAGAACAGACTCTCAACCAGCTTCTTGTTGAAATGGACGGTTTCGGCGCAAACGAAGGCGTAATTGTCATTGCCGCCACCAACCGCCCCGATATCCTTGACCCCGCACTTCTCAGACCCGGCAGATTTGACCGTCAGGTAACAGTAAATTATCCCGATACAAAGGGCAGACTTGAAATTCTTAAGGTTCACGCCAAAAAGAAACCTCTTGCTCCCGATGTTGACCTTAACAGCATTGCTCACGCAACCGTAGGTTTCACAGGTGCAGACCTTGAAAATCTTCTTAATGAAGCCGCTCTCCTTGCCGCAAGATGCGATAAGAAGGCTGTCACAATGGAAGAAATTGACGAAGCCGCTCTTAAAGTTCAGGTGGGCTCCGAAAAGAAGTCTCACAAGATGAACGAAAAGGCAAAGAAGCTGACGGCTTATCACGAGGCAGGTCACGCAGTTTCAAGTTACTATCTTGAGAATGAAGACCCTGTTCACCAGATTTCGATTATCCCCAGAGGTATGGCAGGCGGCTATACGCTTTACAGACCCACTGAGGATAAGCATTACACATCAAAGAACGAAATGCTTGACAGTCTTGTAGGTCTTCTGGGCGGCAGAGTTGCAGAGGCACTTGTGCTCGGCGATATTTCAACAGGTGCGTCAAATGATATTGAGCGTGCAACCGAAATCGCAAGAAGCATGGTTACAAAGTACGGTATGAGCGAAAAACTCGGACCCATTGCTTTCGGCAGCGAAGGACATCAGGTTTTCCTCGGCAAGGACTACAACAATGTGCGTAACTATTCAGAGAGCGTTGCCGCACAGATTGACGATGAAATTGAAGTTATTGTCAGAAATGCATACACAAGAACAGAAACAATCCTCAGAGAGCATATGGATAAGCTTCACGCAATCGCACAGTATCTTTTCGAAAATGAGAAGATGAGCGGCGAAGAATTTGCAAAGGTTATGGAAGAAAAACCCGAATCACCTGAAGCAAGCGAAGTTCCTGCAGAGGAAGTTTCAGAAGAAACCGCTGAATAAAAAATTAACCTCCGACCCTGAAAAAGTCGGAGGTTTTTTTATGACCTTTTTGTGATTTTTCCTGCCGCAAAGCAGATTAAAAATGCTCCGATGTCAGCCGCAACAATTGTTGAGCCAACGGGAGTGCCGTAAAGAATTGCAATGATTATGCCTGTTACGGCGCAGATGACGGAAATAACCGCAGAGCTGATGATAACGGAGCGGAAGCTTTTGAAAAGCCTCATTGCCGAAAGGGCAGGGAAGATAATCAGCGCAGAAATGAGAAGTGCGCCCACAAGATTCATCGCAAGCACGATTACAACTGCGGTCACAACCGCAATCAGAATGTTGTATGCCTTGGTGTTGGTGCCTGTTGCCGAGGCAAAGCTTTCATCAAAGGTGACGGCGAAAATTCTGTTGTAGAACAAAACGAAAACAAGAATTACGATTGCCGTCAGGGCAAGGCAGAGAATAACATCGGTTTTGGAAAGAGTGAGAATTGAGGTTGAGCCGAAAAGCGTTGTGCAAACATCACCGCTGACATTTGAAGATGCGGAGAAAACATTCAGCAACAAGTAACCCAAAGCAAGTGTGCCGACCGATATCATCGCAATGGCGGCATCACCTTTGATTTTTGTGCTTGAGCTGAGACCGAGCAGAAGAATTGCCGCGGCTATTGTCACGGGCAGGGCAACCGCCATGGGTGCCGCGCCGCATACTGCGGCAACCGCAATTGCACCGAATGCAACGTGGGAAAGTCCGTCACCGATCATTGAGTAACGCTTAAGCACAAGGCTGACGCCGAGAAGCGCGGCGCAAAGAGCAATAAGCACGCCTGCAATGAGCGCATATCTGACAAAGGTGTGGCTGAAATATGAGCTGATTGTTCCGATTATATTCATTCTTCGCACCCCCCGTCACAGATAAAGCAGTGGCAGCCGTCACTGTTTTTGTAGTCGTCTTTTGTGCCGAAGAAAAGCGGCTTGTTGCCGATGTGAAGAATATGAGATGCAAATTCAATTGCAGCGTGAATGTCGTGGGAAACCATAATAACCGTAATACCCGCCTTGTTGATATCCGAAATAAGACGGTAAAGATTTTTGGTCACAACAGGGTCAAGACCTGCCACGGGCTCGTCCAGAATGAGCAGCTTCTTGGTGGCGCAAAGCGCTCTTGCAAGCAGCACTCTCTGCTGCTGACCGCCCGAAAGCTCTCTGTAGCATTTGTCCGCAAGATCTGCAATGTTCAGATTTTCCATTATTTCAGCCGCCTGTTTTTTCTGAGCTTTTGAATAGAAAGGTCTGAATCCGCAGCCGTTGAGGCAGCCTGAATAAACAATTTCTTTTACCGATGCGGGAAAATCCTTTTGAACTTCGGTCTGCTGAGGAAGATAGCCTATCTCGCTCTGCCTGAGTCCCTCGCCGAATTCGATTTTGCCCGAAATAACGGATTTCTGCCCCAGCAGTGTTTTCATCAGCGTGCTTTTTCCGCTTCCGTTTTCACCGACAATGCAAAGATAATCGCCTTTGTTGACGGTGAAATCAAGGTTTGTAACAATGGCTTTTCCCTCATAGCCGAGAGAAACGCCGCTTACATTTATGAGCGCCATCAGTTGAGTGCCTCCCGTAAAACTTCAAGATTGCTTCGCATTATTCCCAGATAGGTTGTGCCGTTTTCAATGTCTGTCATGGAAACGGACTGGCAGGAATCAAGCTCAGCGGTTTTTGCTCCCGTTGCTTCGCAGACTGTTTTGGCAATTGAGCCGTCAGAGCCGTCAATGGTCAGCACAACGGGGAGCGAAAGCTCCTTTGTTTTGTCAATGAGAAATGCCATTGTCTGAAAGCTTGCTTCGCTTTCCGATGAACAGCCTGCAAATGCGGCGTAATATTCAAGGGAATAAGCCTCGGTCAGATAACGGAAGGGAAATCTGTCCGCAAAAAGAAGCACATTTCGTTTTGCATCATTGAGAGCAAGCCTGTATTCCATATCAAGAGTGATTGTGTCGGCAATGTATTTGCCTGCATTGTTTCTGTATTTTGCGGTGTTGTCGGGGTCAATTTCGCAGATTATGTCGCATATTTTCTGAATCATTACCCCTGCATTGCCGAGTGAAAGCCAGACATGCTCGTCTTTTGTGGCGTGTTCACTGTCGGAGTGATGCTCCATGCCTGCCACATATTCCTCATCATAGGTGTCAACAAGGTCCATAAGCGCAACCGTTTTGAGATTGGGATTGTTTGCGGATGCAAGAACGCCGTCAACCCACTTGTCGCTTGTGCCGCCAACATAAATAAACATATCTGCCGAGCTGATTGTGATGATGTCCTGCGCCGTAGGCTCAAAGCTGTGCAGGTCGCCGCCGTCATCAATCAGCAGGGTGATGCCATCTGATGTGCCGAGAATGTTTTTTACAAAATCATACTGAGGAAAAGCGGTGCAAACAATTTTGAGATTGCTTTCGGGTGTTTCCTCCGCAGTGCCGCCGCAAGCGCAGAGGCAAAGCATGACCGCCGCGGTAAGTATAAGTGATATTATTTTTTTCATATTTATTTCTCCTTTATTTGCAAACGCTGCATTTGCCAAGCAAAACCGTGTGGCTGTCCACCTCAAAGCTTATGCTGTCCATAATATTACTTTGTATCTGCGCGGTAACGCTGCTGTCAAGATGATAAACCTTGCCGCAATCCGTGCATTTCATATGCAGGTGACCTTCGCATTTTTTGTCCGTAATGTACTGATAAACAAAACTGCGGCTGTTGCCTTTCACCGTGCGGTGAACAAGTCCCTCTTCAACCAGCTTTGTCATCAGTCTGTATGCGGTGCTCTGGCTTATTTCGCCAACTTCGCTTATGATTTCCTCAATGGTAAAAGCCTTTGAACTGTTGCTCTGCAAAAAGTCAATGAGGCTTTTGCGCTGATGAGTGTTGTATGTTTTCATTTTCAAATTGCCTCCCAATTTGAGAATAACTCCTAAATTATTATACATAAATAACGGACAAAGTCAATAATATTTTTCTTCTTTGGTTGACTTTATAATGCTTTTGATATAAAATAATTACATTATATTTAAAGGAGCGACCAAAATGAAAAAACGAATTCTTTCCATCGCTCTTGCACTTGCAATGATTTTCGGCATCTGTGCAACAGCCGGCGCAGCAGACAGCGGCGTGCTCAGATTTGACGAAAACGGCGAGTTCAAGATTATGCACATCTGTGACTGTCAGGATGATTATCCTGCAAATCCTGAAATGCTCATATTCCTTGATGCGGTTGTTAAGGAATACAAGCCTGACCTTGTTGTTCTCGGCGGAGACAACACGGTAGGTCCCGAAAATATGACAAAAGAAGACAAGGAAGCTGCTATCAATGAGCTTGTTTCAGTATTTGTTAAAAACGAAACATACTTTACTCTTGTTTTCGGCAACCACGACCATCAGCAGGGTTTCGCCGATGATGAACTTTTTGTAATGTATCAGAAATTCGGCGGCAAATATTGCCTTGCTTATGATCCCCATCCCGAGCTTACAGGTACAGCAACACACGCACTTCCCGTTCTCGGTTCAAAGAGCCTCAAGACAGAGCTTATGCTCTATATGTTTGACTCAAACGAGTACGTTTCGGTTAACGGTGCAGATGAATATGACTGCGTTAACCCCGACCAGATTGAGTGGTACAAGACAGTGAGCAAGGCTGCTGAAATTGCAAACGGCGGCGAGGTTGTTCCCGCACTTGCATTCCAGCACATCATCGTTGGCGAAGTTTACGATGCACTTTTCCACGAGTCACCCTTCGATATGGGCGAGCTTTCAAGAAGCTTCAACGGCAAGATCTATTCATTCCTTCCCAGAACAGAAAACATTCAGGAAGGCTTCCTCTTCGAGTTCCCTTGCCCCGGCTACTACAACCACGGTCAGTTCGATGCAATGGTTGAGAGAGGCGACGTTATGGGTGTTTTCTCAGGTCACGACCACACCAATGACTTTGTTACTGAGCTTGACGGAATCAAGATTGTTAACACAGGCGGTGCTACACACGGCGGTTACAGCACAGACTTCAACAGAGGCGTCAGAATGATTACCGTTAATGAGAATAATCCCGGCACATTTGAAACAGAAATGGTAACAACCCGTCAGCTTGCAATTGATAACGCTGATTATGCAGCAGCAGTTGGAATCAACAAGTTTGTTGCAATCATTACCATTGCATTCGGCGAATTCCTTAAGACAATGGGCAGCTTCACAGGCATCTTCTCAAGACTTTTCTGATAATACAAATTATGGCTTGCAAGGGAATTACCTTTGCAAGCCTTCTTTTTATATCTGTTCGTATTGAAAAAATCCCCTCTGACTGTTGTCAAAGGGGATTGGTTTTTATTGTTTAGCTGTACATCTGTGAATATGCAAGATTCTTTCTGATGTTGTCGCTGTACTTATCTGCAACGCGCTCTGTCCACATTGTCTTCTCGTCAACAGCGTTCTTGCCGTCTTCCTTGAAGAGCTCTGTCTGGTACTCTGTGAGCTGTTCGTTTGCCATTGTTGTCTTGATAGCGTTCTTCCAGTCAAGGTCGTCTGTGTTGTCGCTTACGAAATACATAATGTGATAGCCGTATTCTGTTTCAACAATACCTGTGTCGCCTGCTTTTCTTGCCTCGTCAAAGCTCCACTTTTCAAAGTTTTCAACATAGTTGTCGCTGATTCTGATGTTTTCGTAAAGACCGCCTGTTTCGGTTGAAGCTTCGTCAGCAGTGTTACCCTTAACCATTTCGATGAATGCTTCTTCTGTAACCTTGTCGCCGAGACCCTTGAGAAGGTCGTTTGCTTTCTTGTTAGCTGCCTTCTTTTCTTCATCTGTTACATTGTTTTCATCCTTTGCATCGAATGAAACGAGGCAATGACGGACTGAAACGCTGTTTGATGTGTATGAAGGCTTGAGCATGAACACAACATAAGCTGCCTTTTCGCCGCTGAATGTGTTAACTTCGCCTGCCTTGCGGTCTGCTGCGAATACCCAGTTTGCGCCGTCCTCACCGATTGATGATGAGAGAGTTGCGAATGAAGCTGCAACTGACTTTGTGGTTGTGTCTGTTTCGCTCTTGTTGTATGCCTTCACTGCTTCGATGAATGCATTTTCATCTGTTGCCTTTGCAGCAAGTTCCTTTGCAGCAGCGATGAGCTTGTCATTCTCTGCCTTCTGTCTTGCCTTGAGAGCATCATCTGTTTCGCCTTCGTTCTTTGTGAGAGCCTTGAAGGAGATTGTGTAGTAACGGATGTCCGCATAATCGTAGTTCTTGCGGTTTTCCTTGTATTCTGCTGCAACTGTTTCGTCTGTGATGCCATCGTTAACTTCAGTCTGCTTTGCATCTGAGAAGCTCTGAGCAAGAAGTTCCATTTCAAGCTGCTTTACGAAAGACTTTTCGTTGAAGCCTGAACCGAAGTATGTCTTGAGGAAAGCATTGAGTGAATAGTTGTTATCAGCTGCCTGCTTTCTGTAAGTTTCAACTGTTTCGTCAATCTCAGCCTGCTGGTCCTCTGTGAGAGTGATGCCTGCTGCAACAGCTTCGTTGTAGAAGCCTACTGTCTGCTGAGCGATTGAAACTGCGCTGTTTTTGATAACTTCTGACCACTTGAGAACGTTACCGTCTTCGTCCTTCTGAGTTGAATCCTGCTCATCGGGGGGGAGAGAAGCGTCAAAACCGAGGGGGTTGTAGCCGTAAGCCTGTTCGTACTGATAAGCCTGGTTTGCAACATCGTTGTATGCCATTGAGTAGTAGTAGTTGAACTGAGCAACAGAAACCTTGGTATCGCCAACGGTGAGAGCTGTTGCAACTCTGTCAATTACACCTGTTGATTCAATAATCTTGAATCCTGCAAAGCCTACTATTGCAACCGCAAGCACAATTGCAACCACTTTTTTGAGGATGCTTAATGCTGTTGTTCTCTTTTCAATGCTCTTTGCATTCTGTTTTGCCGCTTTAGCTATTCTTGCTTTACGCTCCTCGCGGTAAAGCTCCGCTTTGCTCTTAGGGCTTTCGTTTTTTGCCATTACTGTTCATCCTTTTCTTTATATGTTTTGATAACCGCCGACTGAGCGGTTAAGTGGCCGACCGAACAAAATCGGCACAATAACAGTATAGTATACTATTTTT
This sequence comes from uncultured Clostridia bacterium, assembly GCA_937919155.1. Taxonomy (GTDB): domain Bacteria; phylum Bacillota; class Clostridia; order Oscillospirales; family Acutalibacteraceae; genus CAG-177. The sequence continues at coordinate 12,977 of CALFPM010000096.1, read as the reverse complement.
AAAGATTTTGCAAGCGTTTTAGTATAAATTTATATGTTATTAACAAATACGGGCTTGCTTATTTGGTCAGTGTGCCGTCAAGAAACTCCCGTTTGAACCATACATCGGGAACTTCGAAGCTTTTTTTGTTCAGATATTCAAGGCAACCTGCATCGGTTGAGAATGTGAACACAAGTCTGTATGAATAGAGAAACTGCTTTTTGTAGCCGAGAGTCTTGTTCAATGCGTTGGTGCCGTATTTTCCGTCACCCAGCAGAGGATGGCCGATGCTTGCAAAATGCGCTCTTATCTGATGTGTTCTGCCCGTGAGAAGTTCAACTTCAACAAGGCTGAGTCCGTCTTTTTCCGAAATCACGGAGTATTTTGTTCTGATTTCCTTTGCGCCCTTTTTCTCGGTTGCGTAAACATCAACCCTGTTTTTCTTTTCGTCTTTGATGAGCCATCCCGTCAGCAGACCGCTTTTCTTCTTCAGCGAGCCGTGAACAACGCAGAGATAATATTTCTCCATTTCTCTGTCCTTAAGTTTTTGATTGAGAATGCGCAGGCTTTCCGCGTTTTTTGCGGCAATAACAATTCCGCCTGTGTTGCGGTCAATTCTGTTAACAAGGGCGGGGGCAAAGGAATTTTCATCCTTGGGGTTGTATTCGCCTTTTTCGTAAAGATAGCGTTTCACTCTGGTGATGAGAGTGTCGTTGTATTCCGTTTCATCGGGGTGGGAAAGAATGCCCACCTTTTTGTCAAGAAGCAGAATGTTTTCATCCTCATAAACGATGTCAAGCTTTTTTGATGCGGAAAGGAAATCGTATTTTTCATCCGCGGGAGCAAAGAACTCGTCATTGATATACATATCAATAACATCGCCCTCACAGAGCTTCATTGCGATATCGCCTTTTTTTGAATTGACTTTGATGCGTTTTGTTCTTATGTATTTGTACATAAGTGATTTGGGCAGTGCAGGCACGGCTTTGGAAATGAATTTGTCAAGCCTCTGTCCCGAGTCATTTTTGGAAATTGAAAAAGTTTTCAAAATAATCGCTCCGAAAATATATTTGCAAATAGTGGTTTTTAGTGTATAATGTATGCAGTTAGCGAGGTGCTGTTGTGACTGAGAAAAACAAAATCCCTGAAAATCCTCATAAGAATCACAGAGCAAGGCTCAGAGAAACTTTCAGAAATGCAGGCATTGACGGAATGCCCGACCATAACCTGCTTGAGCTTTTGCTTTTTTATTCCATTCCGAGGAAAGATACAAACGAGCTTGCCCACAGGCTGATTTCAACTTTCGGCTCTCTGAACAGGGTGTTTGATGCGCCCTATGAAGAGCTTCTTAAGGTTGACGGTATGGGCGAGAGCTCTGCTTTGCTCATTTCATCAATTCCTGCACTGTGCAGGAGATATGCAGAGGGAGCCGTTTCGGGAAAAATCAATCTCAGCGAGCCGTCCGATGCGATTGAATATATCTCCAGAAAATTTTACCGAAGCAAGAGCGAAGAGTTTTATATGCTCTGCCTTGACGGCGCGGGAAATCTCACAAACTGCTGCAAAATCGGTGACGGCGCGGTGACGAGCGTTGCCGTTGATAAAAGATGCGTGCTTGAAACGGCATTCAGGAATAATGCGGACGGAGTTATTGTTGCTCATAACCACCCCAACGGCATTGCGGCACCGTCAAAGGATGATATCAACCTGACCGTTGAACTTTGCAGCCTGCTGAAAGGTGTGGGAATCAGACTCCTTGACCACATTATTGTTGCAAACGGCGACTCCGTTTCTCTTGCATCTCTCGAAAAATTCAGAAGTATATTTGTTTGAAGCAGCCGTGCAGGCTGCTTCTTTTGCTTTAATATTCGATTTTAACTGTGTGTGTTCCTGTGCCTGCAGTGATTTTCAGCATAGCCGCACCGTTTTCGCCGATAGGTTCAAGGGCGTATTCGCCGTCACAGGTGATGTTCTTTGCCGCCTTGTGAAGATAAATTTCCGTGGGCACGCCGTATTCCTTGTCCTGCTCATATGTAAGAGTAAAAATGTCTTTTTCTCTGTCAATGCCGTATTCTTTGATTTCACCGCATACGGCAACGGGAGAAGTTTTGACAAGACAGGTCATTATGGGGTCGTCAAGAAGACCGTCATAGTATGCCCAGTATGTCTGACCCCAGTGGTAACCGTCAAACTTATCCAGCAGATAGTTGATGTGGAAAAGCCAGTCGGTGCCTTCGGATGTGCCGCCCCATTCGCCAACGAGCAGGGGAACATCAAGTCTCTGCTGAGAGCGTCTGTGTTCGTCAAAAATAGAGCCTACGCGGCTGTTGCTTGCGTATTTATAGGCAGGTGTGTCAACCATCAGGTCATAGGCATGAGGTGCGAAGCAAAGCTTTTCTTCGCGTTTTCCGTCATAGTTTACGGCAGGTGTGGAATAGGGGATGCCGAGGTTTGAATAATAGCTGTTTTCCATCATTATGATGCCGTTGTCGGTAACTTCACGGACTGCTTTTGCAGCTCTGTTGATGAACTGTGAATAATGACCCGTGTCAAACTTTTTGATGAGTGCATCTCCGCCGCTTGTTGCTTTGCGGAAGAGTGAGGGATCGCTGAAAGGTTCAAGGCATTTTATTACATTGCCTGTAACAAGCTGCTTGAGCATCCACAGTTTTTTGCATCTCTTGTCGGTGAGAACTGTTTTTGCAACGCCTACAATCAGCTTTCTGAAAACCTTGCCGCCGTCTGAGCCGGGGAAAGGCTCATTCATCAGGTCGAAGCCAAAAAGGGCAGGGTGGTCCTTGAAACGCTCTGCAACGTGCTTCCACATATCGCAGTAATATGTCTGCAGAGGAATTCCGTTATATTCTTTGTTTGCCCAGAAGTTGTCAAAGCAGTTGTGAATTGCCTTGCCCCAGAAATAACCTTCTGCCCAGACAAATCTTGTAGGCTGGAATTTTGCACCGTCTGTGAGGCATGCCCATGCAGGTGCGCCATCGGCAGGTGTGTCAATTGTGCCGCCGTAAAGGTCCTGATGCATATCAAGATAGAAGTAAATGCCGTATTTTGCACACAAATCGGCAACTTTCTGCACCTTGTCAAGATATTCTTCATCATAATTGCGCGGTTCAGGCTCAACTGCATCCCAGGTAAGTCCGAGTCTGATTATGTTGAATCCCTTTTCACTGAGATTTCTGATAAGTTCCTCGTTGTAATCAACTGTGTAAATTTTTCGGGGACTTTTGGGGTCATAATAACCCTTATCGCAAAAGTTCATGCCGTTGAATATTCTCTGTCTGCCCTCGGAGTCAACGAACTTCTGCTTTGATGTGGTAATTTTAAGCATAACGTAAAATTCCTTTCTTTTTACATATACACATAAATTATACCATTTATAATATATAAATGCAACTGTTTTGTAATGTTATGATTTTGCTATTGCACCCGATGAAAATATATGGTAAAATATATAAGTAAAATATACAGATAAGGAGTAATTACATTGGCAGCTTCAACACTTTTTAAAATGTATTGCAGAACATATCAGGGCATATTCAGAGTAGCGGTTAATTTTCTTAACTGGAAAGAGCCTGAACTTGTCAAGGGCGCAGGCAGCGTCAAAAAGCTTCCCGAGGTTGTTAAGTCAAACGGCCACGACAGCGTTCTTGTTGTAACAGATAAGGGTCTTATGGGTTTGCACCTTCTTGACGGACTTTTCGAGGGTCTTGATAAATCGGGTGTTAAGTATGCTGTTTATGACGGCACACAGCCTAACCCCACAATCAACAATATTGAGGAAGCAAGGCAGCTTTATGTTGATAACAACTGCTCGGCAGTTATAGCTTTCGGCGGCGGCTCGCCCATGGACTGCGCAAAGGTTGCGGCCGCAAGAATTGCACGCCCCAAGACAAGCGTTCAGAAGATGAGAGGCACTCTCAAAATTCTCAAGAAGCTCCCCACAATCTATGCCGTGCCCACAACTGCAGGTACAGGCTCGGAAACAACAATTGCGGCCGTTGTTTCTGACCCCGCAACTCACGAGAAATATGCGCTTCAGGACCCTGTTCTCCGTCCTAAGTATGCGGTGCTTGACCCTGAGCTTACAGTCGGTCTGCCTCCTCACATCACATCAACAACGGGTATGGACGCTCTTACCCACGCCGTTGAGGCTTATATCGGCCACAGCAACACCAAGGGAACTGCAGCAGCGGCTGAAAAGGCAACAAAAATGATTTTTGAGAATATTCTCAAAGTTTATGAAAACGGCAAGGACCTTCAGGCAAGAGAAAATATGCTTGAGGCATCTTACCTTGCAGGTATTGCATTCACAAGAGCCTATGTAGGCTATGTTCACGCGATTGCTCATAACTTCGGCGGTATGTACGGCACACCTCACGGTCTTGCAAATGCCGTTATTCTTCCTTATGTGCTTGATGCATTCGGTGAAACCGCGCACAAGCCCCTTGCAAAGCTTGCCGATATTGCAGGTCTTGAAACTGCAGGCATGAATGAGGCTCAGAAGGCAAACTTCTTCATTGCGAAAATCAGAGAATACAACAAGCTTCTCAACATTCCCGAGCATCTTGATGTTCTTCAGGAAAAAGATGTTGAAACAATTGCAAAACGCGCAAACAGAGAGGGCAATCCTCTTTATCCCGTTCCAAAGATTATGGATGTTGAGGACCTCAAAGCCATCATCCGCAAGGTAGGTAACCTTGACTGATAACAAAATATTTTCAAAAGGCGCCTTCGGGTGCCTTTTTTAAAGGAGAAAATTATGAGCAAAAGAATTATTGCGTTTATTCTTGCAGTTGCATTTTTGTTTTCGGGTTTTTCGCTGACGGGCGAGGTGAGCGAAGCCAGAAGAACTGTTGAGGGTTATATTGAAATGGCGGTAAGAGCCGTGAGAAATGTCCTTGGTGTGAGAAGTTACGGCAACTATCGGGAACTTTGCGATATTCCCGAAACCGAAAAAGGCTATGTGCCTCAGGGCTATTGTTTCAGCGAGAGTAGGAAACTGCACTTTATCTCGTATTATCACGATGATGCGGCATCAATTGTTTCTGTGATTGACAGCGAAACAGGCGAAAGAATAAAGACCCTTACCCTCAAAAAAGCTGACGGCAAGGATTTTAAGGGTCACGCAGGCGGTATTGCCGAGGACGGCAGATTTTTTTATGTTGTTGATGGCAAAAAGATTTTTCGCCTTGATATGAATCTGATGATGCTCACTCCCGATGGCGGCTCGCTTTACCTTGTGAACAAAGTCACAACAGATGTAAAATGCTCTTATCTTAACAGTGACGGCACTTATCTTTACGCAGGCGAATTTTACACCTTCACAACGGAGGGCAGTTACGATACGGATAAATCCCATCATATGGCAATTTCGCTTTTTGAAACAACCTATGCCCGTTGCAATGCATATAAGCTGAGCGACCTTGAATTCACTCCTGACGGCACTTTTGCACTGAGCATTTCATACGGCAGGGATAACAACTCCACCCTCAGCATCTATGAAGATGTGACAAAAGGGGAGTGTGATTTCACATTCAGCTGCGGAGATGAGACCGTGCCCGTTTATCATCTGCGCAAAAGCGCAAGAACGGAAAATCTGCGTCAGCCGCCTCTGCTCGAGGGCATAGACGATATGAACGGAGGAATAGCGGGAAATTTTGAATCCTGTGCCGAAAAATACAGCGATGCGGCGTTTATTGTTGAAAAAATCTGTGTTTTAAAATAAAAAAGTTCAACAAACTTTTTTGTGAACTAATTGTGAAAAACGCCATTCTTTGGCTGATTTCAACAAAAACGGATATGCACGCTTGTGCAAAAGATACAAAATAAAAAGCATCCTTTTCCTAATTCTGTTAAGGCTGAATAATTTAAAAAAGTTAATTCTTTGTGAAATATGCACAAATAAAGATATCTGAATTTGTGCAAAATCACTTGACTTTTTTGAAATATCGTGTATAATAAAGCCATAACGAAACAGAAAGGATGAATGTAAATGAATTTCGAAAAAGTAACTTATGAAGCAGAGAGAAAGCTCCTTGAGGAAATCGAAAACGAAAAGAAGTTTCTTACATTCAAGAAACTCGTTAAGATCTTTGAGCTGAACGCACTTCTCAGCAACCGTGCATAATTCGGTTAACGAGGGTTGATTCTCTCATCACCCCGCAAAAACATCACCCACGGGTGGTTTCATATAATCTGAGGAAGGCGATGCCCGACTCAGAGCAACAGAAAAAATGCAGACCGCAAAGCTTTGGCTTTCCGGTCTTTTTTTATTTGTGATGCATATATATTATTATAATGGATTTTTGGGAGATGTGTCTGTGAATTGCTGCATAACCGAGTTGAGATGCAAGGAAGTTATCAACAAGGCGGACGGTTGCCGCCTCGGACTTGTGAGCGATGTGGAGGTTGACACCTGCTGCGGCAGGGTGGTTGCACTTGTTATTTACGGCAAACCCAAGTATTGGGGAGTCTGCGGCAAAAGGGAAAGGATAAGGGTCTGCTGGGAAGATATTGAGGTTATCGGCAGCGACACAATACTTATTTGCAAAGCGCAGAGTGATGACTCACGGCGCAGAAGATAAAAAGAAAGCCCCTGCAGTGCATTTGCACCGCAGGGGTCTGTTGTTTATAGGGAATTAATACTTGAAGTTCTTGTAGAATACGTGAGCTGAGCCTGTTGCGTTGCCGCCGCCTACTGTGTCGATAACAACGTTGATATCGTATTCAATAGTGAGGTTGATGAGGTGGCCTGTTGCTACATCGATTTCTGCCTTAACAACTGCGTTGTTGTAGCTTTCTTCGATAACTGCGCCTGAAACAACCTGGCCAACTGCAGCGTAGATTACGGGAGCAGTCTTGTGGTCAAAGTAGCTCTTGTCAAGATCGCCAACGCACATACCGCACTTGTCGATGGGAGCCTTTGTCCATGATTCTGACTTTGAAGCCTTGCTGGTGCCGGGCTTAACGTTGAGAGTGATTGTGTACTTGCCGTTGTTCTCTGTGCACTTTGCGCCTGTGAGGTCAGCCTCTGTGAGAGTGCTCTTGCGCAGGTAGTGGTGAGGAACATCAGATTCCCACTGACCCTTTGTAACATCCATTGTGTACTTGTTTTCAGCGCCGATGCCCATAAAGCTGTAAACGAGGTCGCCGAATGTCTTGAGAAGGAAACCTGCATTGAGAGTTTCGTTGTCTGTGTAACGAACCTTGTTGAAGCCTACTTTTGCAGCGTATGCATCGTTGATTGTCTTGTTGTAAAGAGCGATGATATCAGCTATTGTTTCGGGAGCCTTTGCAACTGCTGCTTCAGTTGACTCTGCTTCTGTTGATTCTTCTGCTGCAGAGGGATCTTCTGCTGAAGCGTCTTCTGAGGGAGCTTCTGTTGATTCCTCAACGGGAGCGTCTGTTGCGTCAACTGCATCTGTTACTTCTTCAGCTGCTGTTGTGGTTGTGGTGGTTTCTTCCTCTGTGTTTCCGCCGCAAGCTGCAAGGCCGAGAAGCATTGCAAATGCAAGCAGAATTGCAAGAATTTTTTTCATGGTGTATTTCTCCTTTTCATTTTATAATAATGCCTTCAGGCATTTTATACTGATTCAACAAATCGCATAAATGCGGCAAATCCTTCGTCCGTACGCTTGAATACGCCTGCGTGCTCAAGAACGGTGGCAAACACCTTGCCAACCTCAGCCTCGAGGATGCTCATAACATTTTCTGCGTTTATATTGCCGTAAGCAGGCAGGAATTCCTCAGCCCAGTCAGCGTGGGATGCGGTTGAAGCCTCTGCGCGCAGGTCTTTGCCGTTGACAATTGCATCCGCGAGAATCTCAAGCTCATTCTTGAGTCTGGGAGGAAGCACGGCAAGGCCCATAACCTCAATAAGACCGATGTTTTCTTTCTTGATGTGATGAAGCTCTGCGTGGGGGTGATATACTCCCATGGGATGCTCGTCTGTTGTTATGTTGTTGCGAAGCACAAGGTCAAGCTCATACTTTTCGCCTCTGCGCCTTGCAATGGGGGTTATTGTGTTGTGGGGAGCGTCTGTCTGCGCAAAAATGAATGCGCTTTCGTCAGTGTATCCGCGCCACTTGACAAGTATTTTGTCTGCAAGGTCAACAAGCTTTTCGGGGCTTGATGACTGAAGTCTGATTGTTGACATAGGCCACTTTACGATGCCTGCATCAACATCCTCAAAGCCTGCAAACTCAATTTTCTTTTCAATCGGTGCGCGCTCCATTGCAAATTCGTATCTGCCGCCCTGGAAATGCTCGTGGCTGAGAATGGAGCCGCCGACTATGGGCAGATCTGCATTTGAGCCGATGAAATAATGGGGGAAGAGACCAACGAATTCAAGCAGCTTTGAGAAAACTGCTCTGTCAATTTTCATCGGAGTATGTTCTCCGTTGAAAACAATGCAATGCTCGTTGTAATAAACATAGGGTGAATACTGCATGAACCAACCCGAATTGTTGATTGTGATGGGGATGATTCTGTGATTCTGCCTTGCAGGGAAATCAACTCTTCCTGCATAACCCTCGCACTCTCTGCAAAGCTGGCACTTGGGGTAGCCTGACTGAGGTGCGTTTTTTGCCGCGGCAATCGCCTTGGGGTCTTTCTCGGGTTTTGAAAGGTTAACGGTTATATCCATTGTGCCGTAATCGCCTGTGTACTGCCATTTAAGGTCTTTTGCGATTCTGTCACGGCGGATGTAGTTTGTGTCACAGCTGAAATTATAGTAGTAATCCGTTGCGGCTTCGGGTGACTCTGCATAGAGTGAATTGAACTTTTCAATCACCTGTGAGGGTCGGGGAGTGAGTGCGCCCATGAGGGCGGTGTCAAACAGATCTCTGTATGTAATCGAATCCTCGATGATTCCGTTTTCGGCGGCATAGTCGCAAAGAGCGCCCAGAATTTCGTTCAGTTCACCGTCTGCCTGAGCACAGGAATCGTCATAAGCATCTTTCTTTAAAAGATAAAGAATGCTGTTTGTGCAATAAGCTTTGTCGCTTTCTTCAATCAGACCGTGTTTAACGGCATATGAAACAAGCGCTTTGATATATGTATCTGCCATAAAATACCTCTTTTTTTATTCGGGTAGCTTTATTATACACATATCTGCGGCTATGTGCAAGAGTAAAGTTCAATAATTTATTTACATTATGTATGTTTATGTGCTATTATGACAAAAAGGGGATGGTTGAATGAATTTTACATCTGCTGTTGTGTGCGTTCTTTTTGTGATGCTTGCTTCAAGCTACGGTTGGGGAATGCGCGGCACCGTTATCGGCGGAGAAAAGGGCGCAATGCTGCCGGGTGCATTCATCGGACTTGTTCTTGCCTGGTTTGCAGGCGGTGGAATAAAGGAAAATTTCTGGTTTGCCGCCGCTGCAGGACTTATGGGAATGACTTACGGTGGAAGCGAAACCTACGGCGAAACACTTGGATTTGTGATTCACCATGAGCCTGGATGCTATCGCCCCGTCAAGGGTTACGCAGGCGTTTTCCTTAAAGGCGCACTGTGGTTTTCAATTTGCGGCGGATTTATCGCTCTTTCAATAACATCAATGGCAGGGGATATGTATTCCAAAGCGGACCTTATTATTTTCTGCCTGCTTATTCCTGCTTTTCAGCTTTTGGGATATCATATTTTCAACACGCCCTATGACAGTGAAAAAGGTATTCATCCCAAATGCTATTATTCACGCACGCGCCGTGAGGAGTGGGGCGGCAATCTTGTGACCCTCATTGCGTTGATTGCAATGGCAATAATAAAAGGCGACAGCCTGATGCTTTCGATGATTTGCGGCGGCTTTTTGGGCGGCGGCATCGGTTGGCTTGTTGCATTGAGATTTTATGAAATATCCGTTTATCCTATGCGCAGCGGAAAATATCTTTTTGATTCTTTTTTCAGAAAAGGTATCTATGACGGGTGGAAAACAATGGAATTCACACTCGGCGCAATCGGCGGTGCAGGCATTGCGGTCGGATTCTGCACAAGCTATGAAAATGTTGAGAAAATAAACACGCTTATTGCAACCGTTGGCAGAAATGCTCTGCCCGATTCTGTTGAAGCCGTAATGCCTTTTGCTGCGGCGGCGGTTGCGTTGGGCATTGTGGCGGTCAATGCTTACGGCTTTTATTGCGATAAAAAAGACAAAAATATAAATGATTTTTTGTCAGACAGAATTGAACGCACCATATATAATGTAATACCTATGATTATGGTGCTTATCGGTTCGGTATATGCCGCAAGGCTGATGACTGCGTTTATGCTGGTCCTTGTGTGCGGAATAAAATGTGTTTTTGAAAGATTCAAGAATACAAAAATGATGCCTCTCTTCGGCACGCTTGTTTTTGCGCTTTGCATTGCCGTTTTTGCGGGTGACATTATTCTCGGCGGCTACAGTCCGTTTGAAATTATTGTCGCAGGCACCGTGCCTTATCTTGTTGCGGAGTTTTTACATGCAATCTCAAAGGGCAGAAGAAAAGAAAAAAGCGTTGCGGATGCAATCACCAAAACAGCATTTGCAACCGTTTATCCCTGCTTTTTGATTATGTGCGCCGTTTTGTATGCCGTTTCATTCAAAATTTTTGGAATTTGATATTTACTTTTTGTGTTTCGTGTGTTAAAATGTTAAAGTATAAAAGCGTTCTGAAAGGATGTAAATAAAATGGCTAACAAAATCAAAGACGATAATGTTGATTTTCTTTTTTCTGCAATCCTTAATCTTCAGAGCCTTGAGGAATGTTATGATTTCTTTGAGGACCTCTGCACAGTGCCCGAACTGAAGGCTCTTTCGCAGAGAATCGTTGTTGCAAAGATGCTCAGAGACAAGAAGGTTTACAGTGATATAGTTGCCGCAACAGGCGCAAGCACCGCAACAATCAGCCGAGTTAACCGCTCATTGCAGTACGGCTGCAACGGTTACGAGGAAATTTTCAAGAGGATGGAGAAATAATGTCCTACGATGATTTTTCCCGATTCTATGACCGTCTGACAGATAATGTTGAGTATGAGAAGCGTGCAGATTATTTTTGCAGGCTTCTTTCACTGTGCGGCACTGAAGGCGGAATACTCCTTGACCTGGGCTGCGGCACAGGCAGCATGTCCGTTAAAATGGCTGAAAAAGGCTTTGATGTAATCGGCGTTGACAGCAGTGTGGGCATGCTCAATGCGGCTCAGCAGAAGATGTTTGAAAGCGGTCATCAGATGCTGCTTCTCAATCAGTCCATGCAGGATATTGACCTTTACGGCACTGTTGATTGCGCAATCTGCGTGCTGGACGGCATCAACCACCTTGCAAACGAAGAAGAAGTGAAGCAGACTTTTAATAAAGTATCTTTATTCATGAATAAGGGCGGCGCGTTTGCTTTTGATGTGAACACAATCCATAAGCACAGAAACACTCTTGCTGACAATGCTTTTGTTTATGAATTTGATGATTTGTTCTGCGTGTGGCAGAATAATTACAGCGGTGATGATAACAGCGTTGATATTTCCCTTGATTTTTTTGAGGAAGAGGACGGTGTTTATTACCGCAGTTGTGAGAATTTTTCGGAGCAGGCTTATGAGCTGAGCGATATTGCTGCTTGGCTTGAGGAGGCAGGCTTTGAAGTGGTCGGCATTTATGATGACCTGACAACGGATGAAGTGAAACCCTGCAGCGACAGGGCAGTATTTTTAGCAAAGAAGAAGTGATAATATGAGTGAAACAGTAAGAATGATTTCCGCAGACGGCACTCTGACCGTTATTGCGACTGATACAACAGATATTATAAACAGAATGGAGCAGATTCATCAGACATCTGCCGTAACCTCTGCCGCTCTCGGCAGACTTCTCACGGCGGCATCAATGATGGGTGCAGTGCTTAAGGGAAAGGACCACAGCATAACTCTGCGCCTTAACGGCAACGGCCCTGCAGGTTCCGTAATTGCGGTTTCGGACAGTGAGGGAAATGTAAGAGGTTATGTTTCCAATCCCGTTGTTGAAATTCCTCTCAACGCAAAAGGCAAGCTTGATGTTGCAGGTGCGGTGGGCACGGACGGCACACTGACCGTTATGAAAGATTTGGGTATGAATGAGCCTTACATCGGACAGATACCCATCGTCTCAGGCGAGATTGCCGAGGATATCACAAGTTATTTTGCAATCAGCGAGCAGCTGCCCAGCGTATGTGCTTTGGGCGTGCTTGTTAATCCCGATTTGTCAATTCAGGCGGCAGGCGGTTTTATTATTCAGCTTCTGCCAACCGCGTTTGATGACACAATTGATAAGGTTGAGGAGTGCATCAAGGATATTGAGCCTGTCACTCAGATGCTCACCAAGGGTATGACACCCGAGGATATCTGCCGCCATGTGCTCAAAGGCTTTGACCTTGAGGTGCTGGACACCTCAAGTCCCGAGTACAGATGCAACTGCTCAAGAGACAGAGTTGCCAAGGCACTCATCAGCATCGGCAAAGAAGGACTGCTTGAAATGGCACAGGAAAAGGTGACGGAAGTGTCCTGCCATTTCTGTGATAAGAAGTATGAATTCACCTCGGCGGAAGTGCTGAAACTTGTCGAAAATTAATTCTCTAAAAGAACTAAAAACTTTTTCATATTATATCACCTCATAGAAAAAAGGTGTGATAAACACACCTTTTTACGTGTTTCCTAAGAAAATTACTGAAGAAGACTGCCAACGAGTGGACCAACAATATCCATAATCATTTTAACGATTTCTAAAATATCTTCATTTTCGAAGATTGCCATTACAAATTCAAAAAATTGTGCAAGATCCATATTAAAATTCCTCCTAGAAATTTTTCTTTATTATACCACTAAAATTTATTTTTTTCAACTATAATTAAGAAAATTCACGAAATTATAACAATTAAAGAAAAAAATCCCGTTTCACAAGGAAACGGGATAAAATCAGTTGTTCTTAAATTATTTAAGAGTAACTTTTGCGCCAACTTCTTCAAGCTTAGCTTTGATGCTTTCT
>CALFPM010000095.1 GCA_937919155.1 uncultured Clostridia bacterium | reverse complement strand
ATTCGAAAAGCTTGATCAAGAGCATCATTAAGGAAATGCAACTCGACGATAAGACTTACAAGCCGGGTAGCATCCAAAGCCGCATCAGCAATGCCAAGAATCACTTGGTTTCGCCAGATGCGTATGCTTCGAACATGGAGGTGTTAAGAGCCGATAGAGATGCCAAAGTACCAGCTACCCATGAAATTTATCGCAAGTATTGGGAGCGTTGCCGACAGAGTGATGCCATGGACTTCGATGATTTGTTGGTGTATACTTACATTCTTTTCCGGGATTTTCCGGCTATTCGCGAGAAGTATGCCATGCAGTTCCGCTATGTGCTCGTGGATGAGTATCAGGATACGAACTATGCGCAGTTCGTTTTAACGAAGCTTCTCTCTGACAGAGAGAGAAATCTGATGGTCGTTGGAGACGACGATCAGTCCATCTACAAATTCCGTGGCGCGACCATCGAAAACATCCTGAACTTTGAAAGCAACTATAAAAATGCAGGTGATACTTATGAAAAAGAAATCAATTTATTTTGATTTTTCAATAATTTCTCTTGCTTTTATTTTGATTTGTTTTAAACACCAATCATCTTCAGTATCATCACATGTAATTTGTGCCAATTCGATATATGGTGCAGACGGAAGATTTGTTATATAAACTTCGATATTTGCATTTTCTTCTTTTGTATATGCATTTTTTATTGCCTTATGTGGTCGGCACATTTTACTACGTCTCTTAGTATGCGCACTTTCTGCCGGCTTTCTTATCAAGCTTAGCTTTAACTGTAATCGGGAGACCGAATAAGTTGATAAAGCCTGTAGCATCTGCTTGGTTGTAAACGTTGTCTTCGTCGAATGTTGCAAGTTCTTCGGAGTAGAGGGAGTAGTCGCTCCATACGCCTGCGTTGATCATGTTGCCCTTGTAGAGCTTGAGCTTAACGTCACCTGTAACTGTTTCCTGAGTCTTGTCAACGAATGCGCTGATAGCCTCACGAAGGGGTGTGTACCACTGACCGAAGTAAACAAGCTCTGCAAAACGGAGAGCAACCATCTCTTTGTAGTGCTGTGTGTCACGGTCGAGAGTGATTGTCTCGAGAACCTGATGAGCCTTGTAGAGGATGGAGCCTGCGGGATTCTCGTAAACACCACGGGACTTCATACCGACAAGTCTGTTCTCAACAAGGTCGCAAAGACCGATGCCGTTTGCACCGCCGATTTCGTTGAGCTTTGTAATCATCTCAACGCCGCCCATCTTGACACCGTCAAGAGCTACGGGAACACCCTTCTCGAAGGAGATTGTAACGTATGTGGGCTTGTCGGGAGCTGCTTCGGGAGCTACACCCATTTCAAGGAAGCCTTCCTTGAGGTACTGAGGCTCGTTTGCGGGATCTTCAAGGTCAAGACCTTCGTGTGAAAGGTGCCAGAGGTTCTTGTCCTTTGAATAGTTTGTTTCACGGTTAATCTTAAGAGGAATGTTGTGTGCCTCTGCATATTCGATTTCTTCTTCACGTGACTTGATGTCCCAGATTCTCCAGGGAGCGATGATTTCCATCTCGGGAGCAAAAGCCTTGATTGTGAGCTCAAATCTTACCTGGTCGTTACCCTTACCTGTGCAGCCGTGGCAGATAGCATCTGCGCCTTCAGCCTTTGCAATTTCAACAATTCTCTTTGCGATGATGGGGCGTGCAAATGATGTGCCGAGAAGATATTCCTTCTCATAAACTGCGCCTGCCTTGAGTGTGGGGAAAATATAGTCGCTTACGAACTCATCCTGAAGGTTTTCAATATAAAGCTTTGATGCGCCTGTTTTGATTGCCTTTTCCTCAAGACCGTCAAGCTCTGTGCCCTGACCAACGTCACCTGAAACAGCAATAACTTCACAATTGTTGTAGTTTTCCTTAAGCCAGGGAATGATGATTGATGTATCAAGACCGCCTGAATAAGCGAGAACAACTTTTTTGATTTCTTTCATAATAATTCTCCGTTCGTGTTTATTTTTATGCATTAATTATACATCGAATATTCAAAAATTCAAGTGTTTTCTGAATATTTATGCAATTTTGGCGTATTTAACAAAAAATTCGTGATTTTAGGCGATTAACCGAGCAAAAGTCCGACTTTTTTCTTGGCTTTTGTGAGTGTGCGGTATGCAATGCGCGATGCTTTCTCTGCACCTGCAGCGGCGGTATCAAGGAGATACTGCTTATCCGCAATCAGACGCTTGTATTCATCCTGAACAGGACGAAGTTCTTCAATAACAGCCTCTGCAACCTTGACCTTAAAGTCGCCGTAGCCCTTGCCCTCAAATTCCTTTTCGATTGCTTCGTAGTCAAGACCTGTGCAACAGGAGTAAATAGCCATAAGGTTGTTGATGCCGTCCTTGCCGTCTGCATAGCGCACGCAAGCCTCGCTGTCTGTAACCGCTGACTTGAACTTCTTGAGGATAACCTCGGGAGGATCAAGCAGAGAAACGGATGCCTTGGGGTTGGGGTCGCTCTTGGACATCTTCTGGGTGGGGTCCTGAAGGCTCATAACTCTTGCACCGACCTTGCCGATGAAAGGCTCAGGCAGGGTGAATGTGTTGCCGCGGAGTGAATTGAAGCGGTTTGCAATGTCACGGGCAAGCTCAAGGTGCTGCTTCTGGTCTGCACCGATGGGAACAAAGTTTGCCTGATAAAGCAGGATATCAGCCGCCATAAGCACGGGATATGCGAAAAGTCCCACATTGACGTTATCTGCGTGCTTCTGCGACTTTTCCTTGAACTGTGTCATTCTTGATGCCTCACCGAACTGTGTGTAGCAATCAAGAATCCATGCAAGCTCTGCATGAGCCGCAACCTGACTCTGGAGGAACACAATGTTCTTTTCGGGGTCAAGACCAACTGCAAGCATAATTGCATACATTTCAAGAATCTGCTGACGGAGCTTTGCAGGCTCGGGATGAATTGTGAGAGCGTGAAGGTCCGCAACGGCATAAAGGCAGTTGTAGTCATCGCTCATCTTTTTCCAATTTTTAAGTGCTCCAAGATAATTGCCCAGAGTTGGAATCGATGTGGGCTGAATCATACTGAGCACTACAGGCTTTTTTTCGGGTGTTGTATTTTCCATTTTGATTTACCTTTCTGAATTATAATGCGCGTGCAACCTCACCGAGAATCTTAACGCCCTTGACGATAGCCTCATCGGAGGGTGTTGAGAAATTCATTCGGATGTAGCTGCATTCCTTGTCGCCGTCAACCATAAAAGCATTGCCGGGAACAACGGAAACACCTGCGGCACTTGCCTTGCGGCAGAAATCAAGCATATCAATGCCGTCATTAAGCTTCGCCCAGACAAAAAGTCCGCCCTCGGGTCTGTGATATGTAAGGAAATCGGAAAGCTCCTTATCAACGCAATCGCAAAGCAGGTTAAGCTTACGCTTATATATTTCTCTGATTTTGTTGATGTGACCCTCAAAATCATATTCGGTAAGCCACTTATAAACAACAAGCTGTGAAATCAGCGGTGTGTGAACATCCTGAGTCTGCTTTGCAACGGTCAGCTTTGCAATAATCTCCTTGGGAGCAAGGGCATAGCCGACTCTTATGCCGGGAGCAACAATCTTTGAGAATGAACCTGCATAAACAACAATTCCGTCCTCATCAAGACTCTTGATTGCAGGCACATTTTCGCCTGAAACACGAAGGTCACCGTAAGGGTTATCCTCAAGGATAAGCACTCCGTATTTCTTTGCAAGCTCATAAACTGCCTTTCTCTTTTCAAGGGACATTGTTACGCCTGCAGGATTCTGGAAATTGGGGATTGTATAAATGAACTTAACATTTTCTTCAGTTTTAAGCTTTTCTTCAAGTGCGGCAATATTCATACCGTCACTGTCAACAGGCACACCGCTGAGCTTTGCGCCGTAGCTTCTGAAGCAGTTGAGCGAGCCGATGAATGAGGGCTCTTCACAGAGAATGCAGTCACCGTAATTGATAAAGCACTGACTCATAAGGCTCATAACCTGCTGAGCACCGCTCACAACAATCAGACCGTCATTTTCACTGCCAACACCGTAACGGCTTTTTGCAAGCTCGGTCAGCTTTTCGATAAGAGGTGTGTAACCCTCGCTGACACCGTACTGCAAAGCAAGAATGGGGTCTGCCTCAAAAATTTCATTAACAATTTTCTTTATATCGTCAACGGGAAAAGCATCGGGTGCGGGATTGCCTGCGGCAAGAGGAATTGTGTTGCCCGAGCTTTTGAGAATCTCTCTGATAATCGAAGGTTTGAGAGATGCCACACCCTTTGCAAAATTATATTCCATCAGTTTTTCAGTCCTTTCGGGGATAATAACACTATTTTTGTCTATAATATTGTAAGTATATCATATTATTTTAGAAAAGTAAATGAAAAATAATTATTGAACGGCTTTTTTATGTGTGATATAATCCATAAAAACGTTCATTTATCGGGGGATTTTTTGCAATGATAAAATATGACTGTGTTTTGCTTGATTTTGACGGCACAATTGCCGACACAGGTGAGGGAATCTTCAGTTCGGTGCGGTATGCAATCGAAGCAATGGGTTTTGATCCCCTGCCCGAAGAAGTGATTCACACATTCATCGGACCACCCGTTTTTTCTTCATTCAAGCGAGCTCTTGATTTATCGGATGAAGATAGCGCAAAAGCGGTTGAAAAGTACAGAGAGCGTTATGTTGAAAGCGGAATTTATCAGCTGAAAATCTATGACGGTATGCAAAAGCTGATGGAAGATATGAAAAAATCGGGCATCAAGCTGGCAATAGCAAGCTCAAAACCCGAAAATTTCATTATGAAAATCCTTGATTTTCTTAAAATGGACAGTCTTTTTGACTATATTTCCGCACCTGAAAGTGACAAGGCACCCGAAAGCAAAACCGCACTTGTTGAACGCGCCGTAAGCCGTTCAGGCATTGAGAAAAGCAGGGCAGTTATGATTGGCGACCGCTACTTTGACATTGACGGCGCAAAAGGTGCAGGCATTGACAGCATAGGCGTAACTTTCGGCTTCGGCAGCAAGGAAGAACTGCAGAACGCAGGCGCAACCTATCTTGCCGACAGTGCGGAAGAAATCAGGAAAATCATTTTTTCTTGACAGCTTTTTTAGAAACTGCAAGATAGAGAATATTGAACACAATAAAGCTGACAACCATAATTGCAGGAATAAGAATCTGACCGCTTCGTATCATTTCAAGGAATGATGCGAAGCTTTTCATTTCTGCAAAAGGCACGGCGAAATAAATCGCGGAATCACCGAGAACAAAATAGAGAACGGCTGTTATAAGGAAATAAACAGGAATTGCCCTGAGGCAGAAATCCTCTGTTCTCATATTGAAAAGGTTGGGCAATTCTCTCTTGATAACATTCTTCTTTGCGATAATTGCGCAGGGAATTATGCCGATAACACAAAGCACGGCAATTGAAACATATGTAATCAAATCTTCATTATCAGACCAGCCTTTGTAAAGAACAAGCTCGGAAATTCTCATTCCGGCAGGTCTTGCAACGGTCACAACGAATGTGGCAAAGAGAGTCAGCACTGCGCTGTATGCGGCATAAAGTTTGCGGTTTTTCAGGGGCAGAGTGTAGTCGAAATCACCCTCACCTCCCGCAATGCTCTTGGGCAGGCACACAAACAGAAGCATAATGCCGAAGCCCAGCAGGAAGCCTGTCAGATATTCCCACAGTGACCAGTTGCTGCCCTGAAGAAAACGGGGAATGTTATTTACGTTTGCGAAAAATCCTCTGTCCGAATCCATTACCATAACAACATCCGCAAGGGTGATTGAAACGGCACTGATAAGGTTAATTGCGAACGAAAGGAAAGCCGCAACCTTGTCTTTCTTCGCAATAAGCAGTGAAAGAGAAAGCACAAGTGCCGATGCGGAATAAGAAATAATTCTGACGGTTGCGTAGTAGTTTCTGCCGTAAGGAATTTTCTTGAACCATGATTCGTTGCCGAGATTTTTGATGTAAGCCATCATGGGTGACATTTCGTGACCTCTGTCTGCAAGACCAAGCTTGAAAGCTTCAACCGCCTCAGAGTTGACAAAAGGTGCAATGTAATGGGCAACAAAGAACTGGAAGATGTAAACCACTGCATAGAAAACGGCAATGAGTGTTATGTAATGCCAGATCTTATATTCTTTCTTTGAAAAAAGAGTGCCGATAAACATTGCAAAAAGCGGCATCCAGCCAAAGCCGAGAAGCAGCATTGCCGCCATACCTGACCAAGGACTGATTTCCGTTACCGCAACAGCTTCTTCGCCCGTGAAAGGCACCGTACTGCCAAGGTAACCGCCCATCTGGGAATTGAGAGTTCCCCATCCGCCGTTGGTAATGCCAAGCAAAATAACCGCAACGGGAATTGCCTCAAGGCTCATTTTCTTGCGATTGCCGAAAAACGCAAAGATGAAAAGGACGAGTGTCACGCCCACCGCAAACATACCCCACATAGAACCCCAGCCGTGAGTGCCTCTTACGCGCCACATAAAGCCGCACATAACCGCGCAGGTCATCACAAGCAAAGCTTTAACGCTCGGAGTAAGTCTTCTGACATTCAAAACTTCCATAAAGATTCTCCTTATGCTTTAAAATTCATTTTTATTTCTCCGTCAAGGTCTTTCCAGTCAAGGCTGTCATCATTATATATAAAAGTTGCACCCGAACCTGTATACCAGCCCTTTTTATTTTCGTTATTTATACCTTCATACATTTTTATTCTTGATGAAGACATACTTACGCCAAAGGACCAGTTTCCGCGTCTGTGAACAACTCTGTCGCCATAGTGATAAACCTTATTTAAGTATATATCTTCTCTTACAGGTATTGAATCATCTCTTAAAATAGCTTTGACATCACTGTTTACGCTTTGTTTCCAGTCTGTTCCTTCCTGGAACCAGGATTTAATCATACTTTTAAAT
>CALFPM010000094.1 GCA_937919155.1 uncultured Clostridia bacterium | reverse complement strand
AGCACCAACGTCAGCAGCCTTTGTATAGATACCGCCGCCAACACGTGCAAACAAAGCGATAGAAGAAGCACCAAGGCTGAATCCTGAAAGAACGTCTACATTACCTGTCACTACGTAAATAGCTCCAACACCAAGTACACCAAGACCTGCTACACACATCCCCATAACTGCACCGCCTGAGAATGCGATAGAAAGCGCTTTGTTCATTCCGCCTGTACGAGCTGCATTTGCAGTTCTTACATTCGCTCTTGTTGCAACTGTCATACCTGCATATCCTGCCACTGTTGAAAATGCTGCACCTACAACAAAGCAGATTGCTGTTACCCAGTTACCAATACCAACACCGATGAGTACAAATAAAATTGCAACAAAGATTAAGGAAAACATTTTTGAATGCGAGAAGCTGAAATCACCCTTTGTTTTTGGAATTATCAAACCGAAGATTTATCTTCCCTGCGGAATGGACGAAAAGCAAAGAGAATACGTTATTCTTCACGAAAAGGCTCACATCAGACGACTTGACCATATCATAAAACTCGTGTCATTTGCGGTACTTGCGCTTCATTGGTATAATCCGCTTGTCTGGCTCGGATATAGCCTTATGATTCGCGATATGGAAATGAGTTGCGATGAAAAAGTTCTGAAAAACTTGAACGAAAACGATAAAAAAAGCTACGGATTAACATTAGTTTCGGTTGGTTCAAACCGTAAATTTGTTGCATCTGCGCCTCTTTCTTTTGGTGAGAATGTTGTTGAAGAAAGAATAGTCAATATTCTGAAATTCAAAAAATCAAAGATTGTCGTTATTATTGTATGTATCGTTGCTTGTATTGCAGTTGCGGCGATGTGCCTCACAAACGCTAAGACGGAAAAAGACGAATATGCTGATCTTGAAAAGAAAATCGAAACTTACATTGAAAAAGCAAATCCCGACAGAGTTGCGGGTGCGGAAATCGTTACGGTTACCCACGACAACAAAGCTTACTGCTGGATAAACTATGCTGGTTTTGATTTCACCTATTCAAGCTATCTTGAAGGTAAAACAGAAAAAGAAATCGCAATGTTTAGAAATCATGTTGATGAAGCGATTGAAACGGGGCTTGCTCTTACTGAAGAATCTTTTCTAATGCCTGTTATGAGCGAAGTTCATTTTGATGAGGATATGGAAGTTATTCGTATTGAAGGCTTGACGTCTGAAACTCCCGTTGATATGGGTGATGAAGTTGAATACACCGAAAAAATATGGAAAAAAATTGCCGATAATGCAACTAAAAAGCTCGAAAATGCATACGGCGGAAAATACAACATTAAAACCGCAGAGCTTACAGGTCCCGAAAGCTTGAACCATCTTAATGCAATTGGATTTGAACTCATTGACTATCTCGGTTCACCTGTTTTGCTTATGAAGACAACAAGTAATATGCAGGTTATGAATACCGTTCAGATTCCATATTACAGAATCGACAGCAATTTCGCCGTGCGTGGACTCACCGAAGGCAGCGAAACGGAAGGCGAACAGTTCAAAAGAAAAGACGGTGAATATCACGAAAACCCGATGTATATGATTGAAGGCGGCTCAGGTAAAGAATATCTTTGCATATATGAACTTGCACCGTATCTTGATGCCCTTGAAAAAAACAAAATTTATTATATCGACATTGCGGTTGGAACTCCTTTCGGTGAAACGGTTGAAGCTTCAATAAAATTTAATGTCAAGAGTGATAAAACATATAATGCAAAGCCATCTCTTGATTATGATGATATTTCCGAGGGCTTTTACGCCGAATTATCCGAAAAAATTGTTGTCCCAGTCAGTGGATGGATAGCTCAGGGTTATTCAAATCCCATAAACTATGTTTTATCGGAAGAAGATCTTGGAAAAATTGAGAATGCATATAATCAGACATCTTTCAAAGAGAAATATGACTATAGCAGAGAAATATTATATGATGAACTGTTCTGCGTTCAAATAAAAGCCAAAGATTCGGGAACTCATTCAATTATTGTTGTTTCGGATAATGTTGTTATGTCTGCCGATTACGGCAATCGTCTTTATGAAACAAACAATGACATTCTGTGTCGAACAATAGTTGACATATTTTACGAAAAGCAAAAAGATGCTGTTGAAACAACTACCGCTGCACCCGACCTACCCGATGATTATGTGCCGCAGACAAAGCCGCCCAAAAATCCTGATGATTACACAAGACAACCTGAATTATATACAGGGGTTACTAAATACATTCCTATTTCGGAGCCTGTTGATATCAAACCATACTATGCAATATCCGATATCCACTCTTATTTATCCGAATATGCAATTGATGTGGAACTTCTCGGCATTGTTTATGAAACATCTTATCATGACGGACCGTATCTGCTGTTAACAATGATTAATAACAGCGATAACGAATACTATGTTAAAAATTATAATAACACCATGGAAATCAACGGCTTTAAGCTTGAACGAAAAATTGATGAACAATGGCTTGAACAAAAGAAGAAATACAATCACAACGACAACACAACTGCGCAGTTACGTAAAAACACATTCTTTTCCGCACTTCTAACCGTATCAGAACTTGAAAACGGATTCTACAGAGTGACTCTGCCGATTTATGAAAACAACGAAATTGCGGATGAGCTTGTTATTGAATTTGCAATCACAAAATGTATTAAGCAGGCACCTGCAGGTACCGATATCGGTAAACCCTTATCATTTACGATTGATATGGGTGCATCAGGAATGAAATATATAGTAACTCAATTTTCATATGAAGATAAATCACAAATTGTTGAAAACTATAACAATTTCAGATTGATTGAGGCTGAACGCCCGAACTATTCAACAGGTTATTATTATGTTGAAATAACTGATGATAAAGGTATGCTTCATGCTTTCTTTATTCATTCGGACGGAACGGTTTATCAGAATGGAACATATTTCAAACCTGCAAATGGTAAAAAAACGTATCAGTTAATAACCGGCATAATTCCAAAATGAATTTTGTTAGAGCGCAATCGTTATCCCAAAGGCTCCGCTTTTTCTGTAGAAGTTTAAAAACACAATCACAAAATTAAGATTTTCTTAAGAAATTGTTTGCAACAGAACTGTTAAATTTTAACACTTATAGTTAGAACGATTTTTTGGAAATTAAGAAAATATTAATTGTTTATGCACTTTATTTTTAAAAATTGTTTTTCTATAATGAAATTGGAAGTTGAAAAAGGAAGTGACAATAATGCTGACATTTGCACTAATACATTTGTTAATGATACCGTTAACCTATCTTCTGGGGGTTTTTCCGTTTTTGAAACCGATGGTAGAAGCGCCGTTGGAGTTTCTGTTGATGATATCAGATTTAGTTAAGTAATAACCGTAATATTATCTAAAATTAACAACACGGTAAAATTGTTTGTCGAGATAAGACGTTAACAAGTTTTGAATACAAAATACAACATTACAAAAGGAGATGCCAATTATGTTTCTGGAAATGTGGGATAAGATTTGTTATATAGTAACGGATACTATAGAAACATTCGAAATGATAGCTTACATAATCGGAGCAGCATTACAAGCAATGTTTAACTAAAAAATTCGATTATAAAACAAGGAGGACAAAAAATGAAAAAATTAACTGCAATTATTCTTTGTGCGGTTTTACTTTTCTCAACCGCAAGCGTAGCCTTTGCAGCAGAGTATGATGCAGAAGAAGTGCTCGAAAAAGACTTCGTATGTCACAACTATTACATCGTTGATACGGTTGTAGTAACCTACAACGAAAAGTATACCGAAATCGGTGAAGTGCCGTCTGTTACTATATATTCACGGGAAATGGATTCCGAGAAAGTCAATATAACAGAAGTTAGTAGTGACAGAATTCATATGGAGATTTTTGAGCATAACGGCGAAAGATATCCTCAGCTTTTTATTGATGCTGACTTTTGCTGGAAGGTGCTCGCTGTTGAAGTAGGTGCAGGTGCATTTGTAACGGCTGACGGTGAAAAAAGCGCCAAGGTTGAAGTGCCAAATTCCCGATTAATAGCTTGCAGTTTTGATTTTGAGTGTGAATGCAAGACGTATTATACTATAGAAAACTATTTTATTTTGTCTAAAATGAAAACCCATTATTATGCAATTGTCGGAATGCCTGTTAAAGTTGTTACATCGTTTAAAGGTGACCATGCGGATGCTTGGCTTGAAAAAGCGAAGGTAACATATACGGTTAACGGCAAAACAGTTGAAATCAATTCGTATGAATTCGTTCCCGAAGAAACCGGTGAATACATTGTTCAGATAAGTATCGGTGATAAACTCAAAGATACTGTAAAGTTTAATGTCGGCGATGAAAAAACAGCATATTTTGACGGATTGGAGCTTACGGGAAAGCATTTACTTGCCAGTCCGCTTGAAGCTGCTTTCGGAATATTTGCCTTTTTCTTTGCTCCCGGATTCGGTACACTCGGTGGCCCTGCTCTCGTTTTGGATGCTTTGAAAAGTATACCGAACTTCTTTAAAGCGTTGTTTAACGGACCGGAATATTACAATCATACTTTTGGCTAATAAAAATGGCGATGAAATTGGAATCCTAAAACGAGGAGGACGAAATGAAAGGATTAAAAAAATTAACAGCAATTATTCTTTGCGCAATTTTAGCATTCACGGCAATCCCTATGACGGCATTTGCATCGGGAGAAAGAACCGTTGTTGACAGCGGCTTCTGCGGCGCATTGGGCGAAAATCTTACATGGACTTTCTATGATAACGGCGAACTTGTCATCAGCGGTGAGGGCGATATGGATTGGTATTCATTAAAATACGGCAAACTGCCGCCCTGGTATGAATACCGCTTTGATATATGGA
This sequence comes from uncultured Clostridia bacterium, assembly GCA_937919155.1. Lineage (GTDB taxonomy): Bacteria > Bacillota > Clostridia > Oscillospirales > Acutalibacteraceae > CAG-177. Next base: position 7,261 of record CALFPM010000094.1, on the reverse strand, counting down.
ATATCACTCTTGAGCACGGCGTTACAAGCATCGGTACAAATGCTTTTTATTTTGCAGAAGAGAATAATAAAATTCCGCCCTTATGCAAAATCAAATTGCCAAAAACCATTTGCAAAATACAGAACAACGCCATTGATGACACGGTTTACACTCATTGGCACAAATCTGCCGTCTGCTTTGCAGGCACGGAAACGGAATGGAACGTTATCCTTTGGGAAGTTCAGGCAACTCACCAAGGCGTTATCGTTTATGAAGACCGCAAGGAATATTATCTGTGGAGAAAATTTATCGGATATGAGGGCACTAATCTTTTCAGGCATTGGAATGTTTACCTTAACGGCGAACAGCCTGAGCCCTACTGCAAACTTAACGGAGACGTAAAATTCGGTTCGGGAGACCCTAAATTCGAGGCTTTCCGTGCTGAATACTTTCTTGACGAGCATCACGACGCAAAGTTTGTCTGGACTATCGAAGGCGACTCGGAAATTCTGAACATTCAGACCGACAGATACGGCATTGAGAACGCTGTTGAAATTTCAACCTTTGAACGCGGAAATGCCGTTCTGAAACTTGAAATAGTCACCCCCGACGGAACGGTGATTGCCTCCGATTCCAAAAACATCACTTCAAGAAAAATTGCCCCCAACGACAGCTTTACAGCGGTTCTCCAAAAAATTTTTTATGAAATTAACAATATTTATTCGGGAATATTCGGCAGCGGCATATTGATTTTCAGCCTCGCTATTACATCAATAGGTCTTTTCTTTGCTGAAATCGCGGAATTCTTCGCCTCACTTTTTTGATAATACATAGGTCATAAAAAATCGGATGGTTCATTTTTTGGTGAAAAAACAGCATATTTTAACGGACCGGAGTATTACAATCATACTTTTGGCTAATAAAAATGGCGATGAAATTGGAATTGCAAAATATTGAGGGCAACCGTTTTTAGCTTAGCAAAATTAATAATCCGATAATTTTTAAAGGAGATAAAAGAAATGGCAATAATTTTATCAAAAATATTCGCCGGAATAATGTCTGTTGTTGTTATGCTTTCAGGCTGGTTTCCAGCACTTTTTTGTGGAAAAGAATATATTGATCCGAACAGTTCTGATGTGTTGGTATCATCCGAGATTTGCTTCACAGATATCAAAGAACCTATGGTTATTACCGACCACGAAACTGCTTTGAAACATTTTGATTTTGAAGAAAACGGAGAACTCAACGAAAAGTTTTTTGAGGAGTCAAATCTTGTTGCGATTCCTGTTACAATTCCCAATTCAGTATGCAAAGTTTTTGTTGAATCGGTTTCCGTAAAAGACGACAAGGTTACCATCAAATACAGTGTTGTGCGCGACGGATGTATCGGTGTAACAGTTATGTCAGCTGATATAATTATGATCGCCGTGGACAAAGACGTTAAAGAGGTTGAAATAACAGAAAAAAGCGTAACCGTTCCGTTTTGCATACACGGTGTTCCGTTTTCTTTTGATGTATGATTGAAAAATACTGTGAGTAACCGATGAAAAAGTTTGAAAAATTATTTGTAATTATTTTAATTATTTTGGTAGTTTTAAGTGCAGTAACAATAACAACAGATCTTGACGAAAAACTTAGGAATATAACAGGTCTGATTATTGTGAGTGTGTTTAATCTTTATGCGAGAGATTATTTTGTGAAAAATTTCGAAGAAAACCAAAACGATTTTGAACAGATTGCAAATCTGATTACGGATTATGGAAATTCATATGATTCTGTCGATGAATCCTATTCACGATTTATTTACTTTACCCCCGAACGTTATTCTTCGTCAGGCAACATAATTTTCAAAGTAAAAACCGATTCTTCTTCAATGAGTTCAGAAGTAAATTTTTCGGCAGAAGAAACAGAAGTGTTCAAAAGAATAACGAAATGTTTTAAGGCAGAAGAAGCAGGATTTGATTCTTTTAGCATTGACAAAGAAGAAAAAATGGTTTATTTTCATACTTCTGACGGCAGATACTCTCTTGTTTATTCCGCAGAAAACAAGAAACCGTATTATGTAAACGGAACTTATGAATTGGAACGTGACCAAAAGTATGTTGTGGACAAGATATGCAGAAATTGGTTCAATATTGCTTTGAAATAGCGGAGATATAAAATCATTTTGTTAATTTTTTATACTGTTTCAAAATGGTTTGTCGAACAAAAGGAGTTATCATTATATGAATCCAACAAAAAGATTTGTCAAAATAGGTTTATTGGTTTTAATTGTAATCGGTTTATTCTGTGCTTTGATTTTCGGCGGTGTTATTGTTTTTGATCATTCAGCAGTTTTAAATTCGGAAGAACTTCGTTGGAATGGCAATACATATATCAGTTGTTCGGGTATGTATTCCGAAGGTAAAACCATAGCAAAAACATCAGACGGCATATACGAAATCAATGAAGTTAAGGAAGATCCTTCCCATACGTTCGTTGCTGTCCGCTCATTCCTTGACGATTCTTTGTATGTTCGCAAAGATTATCATATTCCAAAATCGGGAGATGCTGTAACAGTTTATCTTGGCGGAAATAAAATTGAGGATACCTCTTTTCTTGATGCAATTTCGCAAATATATTCTTCTGACGAAGATACAGTTGAGGTTGCTTCCGCCGATATTCATCTGAAAACGGATACTCAGGATATGAGAAGTGTTCATGTCGCTTTTAACGATTGTCCAATTGCTGTCTTCATGGGATATTTGGGCAAAATTGATGGTGAATGGATTGTTATAACAGACCCACCGAACCAATTAGAAGTGAATGATAACGGAGGAATCGGTATTCCACACAAAACAGAATGTCAGAAAATCAACCCAAAACATATAATGATTCTTGAACAATACTTTAATTAATATCTAAACAAAGAACAGCAGACAACACCGCAATGATGTTGTCTGCTGAATTTTTATCTCATATCTGATAATGGAGTATAGTCAGTGTTATTTCGCAGATATTCTTCCATCTTGTCACTGAGCAGTAATCTGACATAACTCATAGGTTCATTGTAGATGAGATAGTCGAGTTCTGATGTTTCGTACATATTGTTTGCATATTCGTTTTCAACGGCAATATAGTCGATTGATACCATTGAACCGTCGGTAAGTTTAACTTCAATACAAGCGGTGTCGATGTTGAATTCACAAGAGTTAATATTGTTTTTCATAAGTGTTTAACCCCTTTCAGTTTATTATGTTTAGCACAATAAATACCGTCAACTGACTCGTTTTTCTGAAAGGTTCCTCTGTACAGTTAATGTATCCACTCGCCCTGCTTGCAAAGATAGTGAACGGTGAAAACGGGAACGGTTTTGCAAGCGGTATTTGCGAGAGTGTATATACACTTGCCCTGCTTGCTAAGTTAGTGAACGGTTGAAAATCGAAACAACTTGCAAGCTGATTTTGGCAAGGTTGTATCCACATTTGCCTTGCTTGCCAATTTATGAAACGGTGAAAATTCGTGTAATTGGCAAAGCAATAAATGCAAATGTTACGTAGGTTTGCACTGCTTGCCAAAGAGTGAGCAAGCAGTAAAACAAGGTGTTTATCAATAAAGATTTATATAAAAATCAGCCTGCAGAATTGTAAAAATCCGCAGGCTGAAGTTCTATTGAGATTAAATTATATCGTATCTTCTGTTTACAATTTCATATCCGTAATCAACAGAAGTGAAGTTGCCGTGAGTTCTTGCGTAATCGTCGTGCTGAATATCATCAAAGGGCAACGCACCTCTGTTCAATATATCATTGGTTACGAAAGAAAATATTGTGCGATACAAATTTTCGTTTTCTTTGCCCTCAGCAAAACGGATTGCACAGCAGTTGTTGAGCCGCATTCCGTGAACTTCATCAATACCGCATCCGGCAACTGCAATCAAATCTCCGTTTTCAAAAACTCCGTATTCAAGATTGTTTTCATCGAGATAATCTTTATTATTGAGCAGATGATTTATATAACCGTCTTTCTTTCCGTTTGCCCATTTGAGAATTGATTTTTTATCGGAAGGATTCAGCAAACGGATAACAATTCCGTTGGGTAGTTTTGCTTCAATCGGTTCACCAAAATATAACGCTTGCGGTGTAACTTTCAGCTTTTCTTCAACTCCGTAAGATTTCAGAATTTCATAAATTTCCGTTTCATCTTTTGTTGAATAAAATGTTTTTCTTTGCGGGAATCGTTTTATCCATTCCGATAAAATTTCAAAATCATCCGTCATAATTTCAAGATAACTTTTACCGTTTCCGCTGTCACCGATTCCGATAAAACCGTTTTCGAAATTACCATTCGGTGCGGCGATTTCAAGACCGCAATATTTTATTGTTGTGCAAAAGTAACCGTATCGCTTTGTGTCTTTTTCAAGAAGATAATCAATAACGATGTCGGAATCAACAAGTTGAAAATCAGGATTACTGTGAATGAAACGGGCCGCAACAGTTTTGTCTGTTATCTCACCAAGATACATTATCTGATTTTTGGTTTTGGAACGGTACTCGCTCGGAGTAACTCCGTATTTTTTCTTGAATGCTTTTGTAAAACCTTCATGAGAATCATAACCGATTTCAAGAGCAATTTCCAAAACGGATTTGTCTGTGGTACGAAGCAATTTTGTTGCATTTTTTAAACGGACATAATTCATATACGCTGTCACGGTAAAACCCGTGTGAGTGAGGAATATGCGATTAAAATAGTCAATGGAAAAGCCTGCATTTGCAGCAACATCTTCAACGGATATTTCGTTGTCGGATGCATTTTGTTTTGCAAATTCAACAGCTTTGAAAATAAGTTCTGTGTTCTACATAATACATTCTCCTATGTTCAGATTGACTGTAAAAATCGATTTCTACAACACAATTATATCTGCAAACGAAAATGTTTTCTTGAACAAATACGATTTGTTTGGGTTGTCATATACTGAAATTATATATCTGATTTACTGTCAATTCAAGTGTTGCAAAAATTGCTGACGGGCTTTATAATGGATATTGTGCAAAACAAAATATAGTTATTTTATATATGTGTGTGGTTCATTCAAATACATATTGATTTTTATCACAATTTGTATATATGGCAGGTGAAAACTATGAAATTAGGAGTAATTACAGATATACATAGCAATCTTGTTGCACTTAAAGTTGTTGTAGAAAAATTACAAGAACTGCAATGCGATAAGATTATTTGTTGCGGAGATATAATCGGAATCGGACCTTATCCCGAAGAAACAGTACAATATCTGATGCAGATTCCTGATTTAATTGCCGTGCGAGGAAATCACGAAAAATACCTGCTAGATGAAATGCCAAGCGAATATCCCAATGAAGAACATATGGGTTATGAGGAAATGAAACATCATAAATGGGAACACAGTTTGTTGTCAAAAGAATCAGTTGACTTTCTCAAAAATTTACCAAATAAGGTTATTATAAAATCTGAAGGTTACACTTTGTCCGTTCTGCACTACTGTATGGATTATGACGGTCATTATATCAACGGCAAAATGAATCCTGATGAAAATGACTTGAAAAAGATGTTTTCTAATGTTGAATGCGATATTGTTTTATACGGTCACAACCATAACAGAAACATTTGCAAAAGCGATAAATTTTATATAAATGTCGGTTCGCTCGGATGTCCTGCACTTGATAAAAATATTGCACGAGCAGGTATCGTGAATTTAGAAAACGAAAGTATTGAAATTGATCTGATTGACTTGGAATATGATGCCGACAAAGTAATCAAGGCGATTGATGAAATTAACTATCCTGATGCCGAAAACATTAAAAGATACTTCTATGGAGTTTGACAGTAAAATGGAATTTATTAATCGAGAAAACATAAAAGAACTTTCAAATCCCGGGGTTGTTTCAAGACAACTGATAAATCCCGAAAATTCAAAAAGCGAAAGAGTTACAATTACGGAAGTTCATCTTGAGGTTGGTGCAAGTCAGCCAAGACATAAACACGATACTTCCGAACAGATATGGTATGCAGTTCAGGGTAAAGGGAAATTACTTCTTGCAGATGATGAAGAAATAATTTTTGGTGCAGGTGATGTTGTCAGATTTGCAGACAATGATGTTCACGGATTGTTTAATGACGGTGATACTGAATTTGTATATATTTCAGTAACTTCTCCACCGATAGATTTCGGATATGCTTATAAAGGTGATAATTAATGGAGAACGATTATGATGTAATTGCTGTTTATGAACAGCTCAAAGATAAATATGATTTGATTCTGACCACAACATCTGAACTTGATGAAGATTTTACCATTGATTGCCCGATAATTGTCGGCAAGGCTCACGGACAAATTATTGAATTATATGACGACGGATTATTTGTAATGGATGTGATGGATGCCGAGAAAACTATGGGCACTCATTGGCATCCTTTGGATGTTGAAAATGCGGTGAATAATATTGCAGAATTTATGGAAGGAAAATCGGATTACGAACTGTATCCATTCAGACAGTCATTAAGTGATTACAATTTTAAAGAAACTGATTGATATCTTTTGATTTGCAGAGGTGTCTATAAATTTTATCGTCAGAAAAGCCGTAATCTCCGATGCGGAAGATATTTATTATATCAATCGTTAATTCAAGTGTTGCAAAATCTGTCATAGGGAATTATAATGAAAATGTAAAACAAGAATTAAATAGATGATAAAGGAGTGTCATGTTATGAAAACAGGTCTGATAGTAAAATTAAAAAACATTTTCACGTGCATTACTTTAATTTGGTCGTCTGTTATGTTAGCGGTATATTTAGTTGTTCTTTTTGAGATACCTTTATTTGCTTGGATTAGTTATTTACCATTAGGCGAAGCATTTTGTGAACTATTAAGTTTTTTGATGTTATTCGGCATATGGATAGTTCCTGTTCTTTACATAACAACGGTATTTCTTATGATTTTTGTCCGTAAAAAAATAAAAGAAGATAGTCAAAGCAAAAGATTATTCCTATTTGTTATAATATTACCGTTATGTCTTGCAGCTTTAATGCTGGCAACTAATTTTATGGAACTTTTAGCATAAAAGATTTTTGCACATTACTCTCTAATTAAAAATTTCATTTTGTAACAATTTTTGAATCCTTCGGCGGTTAATCCGTCGGAGGAATTTTTTGCATAAACCCTTTTTAATGCTTATGTCAGAATGTTGTTGACAATTATAATTTCCTGTGTTACAATGATTACACAATAAAATATGGGAGGTGAAACGATGGAAATCATCAGCAAA
>CALFPM010000093.1 GCA_937919155.1 uncultured Clostridia bacterium | reverse complement strand
GCAGAAAATCTTCAGGAAACGGATCTGTCGGCCTGGAAGACAGAGTGGATTATGGTGAAGGTTTTGGTCTGGACGGACGTCCTGTAAATACTTCCGGTACAGTAGGTCTGGGCGGAGATACCGGTTCCTTCGGATTCGGTATTCCTGCAAATGCTGACAAAGTACAGAAACCTGCTGTGGAGATTAAAGAATATACAAATCCTGTTGCAGATATTGACAGTGCTCCTTTAAAGAAGGAGTATTCTGGCGTACAGATGGAAATGCCTGATGCAGTGAAGCCAGTGAATCCGGTAAGTGGAAGCAATTCTTTCGTGAACCGTGCAGGAGAAAAGGTGGACCCAAATGCTCCAAAGCCTGCAGAAGGAACTCCGGCGGCTGAAGTGCAGAAGGTGATGTCCAATAAGGAAGCAAGGGAAGCTATGCTGACTACGGAAGAACTGGAAGCGGCAGCGAAACCTGTGAAGGTTTATGAAATGCCTCCAATTGACCTTCTGACCCGCTCTGCAGCTGCAGCAAGAACCAGCAGCAGTGCACTTCAGGCAAAGGCAATGAAGCTGGAAGAAACTTTGAAAAACTTCCACGTTGATGCCCGCGTAGTTCAGGTAACTCAGGGCCCAACTGTAACCAGATATGAAGTACAGCCTGCTGTAGGTGTAAAAGTAAGCAGCATTGTACGTCTGTCCGATGATATTGCACTGAATCTGGCAGCTTCCGGTGTCCGTATTGAAGCGCCTATTCCCGGCAAAGCGGCAATCGGTATTGAAATTCCCAACAGCGCAAAGTCTATGGTTACGATGCGTGAGATCATTGATACAACCGATTTCAGAGAGGCATCAAGTAAGCTTCATGTTGCTCTCGGTAAAGATATCACAGGCAACATCATTTGTGCAGATTTGGCAAAAATGCCTCATCTTCTTGTTGCGGGTACAACAGGTTCAGGTAAATCTGTGTGCCTTAACTCCATGATTGTCAGCATTCTTTACAATGCATCTCCCGATGAAGTCAAGCTTCTTATGATAGACCCTAAAATGGTTGAATTTACCATCTATAACGGCATTGCACACCTTGAAGTTCCCGTTGTTTCCGATCCGAGAAAAGCGGCGGGTGCATTGGGTTGGGCAGTTGGCGAAATGGAGAAAAGATATAAGCAGTTTGCCGAAAACAGCGTAAGAGATATCAAGGGATTCAACCGACTTTGTGAAACAAGAGATGACCTCACAAAGATGCATCAGATTGTTATTTTCATCGATGAGCTTGCGGACCTTATGATGGTTTCACCCAAAGAGGTTGAAGATTCAATATGCCGTCTTGCCCAGAAGGCAAGAGCTGCAGGCATTCATCTTGTGCTTGCAACTCAGAGACCCTCAGTTGATGTTATTACAGGTATTATCAAGGCAAATATCCCCAGCAGAATTGCACTTTCTGTTTCATCTCAGGTTGACTCAAGAACAATTATTGATGCTTCGGGTGCTGAAAAACTCCTCGGTAACGGTGATATGCTGTTCCATCCTGTAGGTGCATCCAAGCCTACCCGAGTTCAGGGTTGCTTTATTTCTGATGCGGAAGTTGAAAGAGTAGTTTCTCACATCAAATCACAGGCTCAGACAACATATAACGAAGCTACAATTCATGAAATCGAGGCAAAAGCCGCGGCTGCGGAAAACGCAAAGAAAAAATCTACCGATGACGATGATGAGGCGGAATGGGATCCTATGCTTAACGATGCCATTGAAGTTGTTGTCAACGCAGGCGGTGCTTCCACAACAATGCTCCAGAAAAAGCTCAAACTCGGCTATGCAAGAGCATCCCGCGTTATGGATCAGCTTGAAGAAAAGGGAATTGTGGGTCCTTCCGAGGGCGCAAAACCCAGAGCGGTTCTTATTTCAAAACAGCAGTGGTATGAGATGCAGGCATTGGCAGAAGGTGCGGGAGTGCCTGATATAGACGATGTTTTTGCAGATGATGACGATTATTCGGGATCGGATGATGACTTTGTATAATTCAAAAGGGTTTTTACCCGTTACAAAAGAAGATATGAACGCCAGGGGGTGGTCTGAGGTTGACTTTGTTTATGTCAGCGGTGACGCGTATGTTGACCATCCTGCCTTTGGTGCGGCAATTATTACCCGCGTGCTTGAAAACGCGGGTTTTAAGGTTGCTTTTCTTGCTCAGCCTGATTGGCACGGAACAGAGGATTTTATGCGTTTCGGAAAGCCGAGACTCGGTTTTCTTGTCAGCAGTGGCAATATTGACTCTATGGTTGCGCATTACACGGCGGCAAGAAAAAAACGCAGTTCCGATTACTACAGCCCCGGCGGCAGATTCGGCTTAAGACCTGATAGAGCGGTAATTGTTTATTGTAACAAAATCAGAGAAGCTTACGGTGATATTCCCATAATTATCGGCGGATTGGAGGCATCTCTGCGCCGCTTTGCTCATTACGATTACTGGGATGATAAAATTCGCAGGTCAATTCTTCTGGATGCTCAGGCGGACTTGCTTTCATTCGGTATGGGCGAGCGTTCGATTCTTGAAATCGCAAACAGACTGAATGACGGCGAGAACATTGCTGATATCCGTGATATAAGAGGCACTTGTTACAGTGTTGATGTTCGCGAAACGCCTTACTACGGAACAGAATGTCCCTCTTTTGAGAATGTGTGCAATTCAAAAAAAGAATACGCTGTTTCCTGCAGAATTCAGCAGGATGAGCAGGATTTCTTCAGAGGCAGAGCGGTTAGACAGCGTCACGGAAGCCGCATGCTTGTTCAGAATCAGCCTGCCATACCGCTTTCGAGACAAGAGCTTGACGATGTGTATGCTTTGCCTTATATGAGAACTTATCATCCGATGTATGAATCTGAAGGCGGTGTACCCGGCATAGAAGAAGTGCGCTTTTCCATTGCTCACAACAGAGGTTGTTTCGGCGGCTGTAACTTCTGCTCTCTTGCTTTTCATCAGGGCAGATACATTACTTCAAGAAGCAAGGAATCAATTGTAAATGAAGCAAAACTTCTCACCGAATTGCCCGATTTCAAAGGCTATATTCACGATATAGGCGGTCCTACGGCAAATTTCAGATATCCGTCATGCAACGGTCAGGAGGAAAGGGGATTGTGCAAAGGCAAGAAGTGTCTTGCACCGACTGTTTGCCCTAATCTTAAGTCAAACCACGAAGAATATCTCGATATCCTTCGCACTGTTCGTTCTCTGCCGAAAATCAAGAAAGTATTTATCCGTTCGGGTATACGCTATGACTATATGCTTGCTGATAAAAACGATGCTTTTTTCAGAGAGCTTGTTGCGCATCATGTCAGCGGTCAGTTGAAAGTCGCCCCCGAGCATTGTTCGGCTGCGGTGCTTGATAAAATGGGCAAACCTCATATTGAGGCTTATCTTGAATTTTCAAAGCGGTATTTTAAATATACCAAGAAAGAGGGCAAAGAGCAGTATCTTGTCCCTTATCTGATGTCATCTCATCCGGGCAGCACATTGATAGAGGCTGTTGAGCTTGCTCTGTTTCTTAAAAAAATAGGTATCAGACCCGAGCAGGTTCAGGATTTTTATCCCACACCCGGCACGGTTTCAACCTGTATGTTTTATACTGGACTTGACCCGTACACAATGAAGGAAGTTTATGTTGCAAAAGATCCGCACGAAAAAGCAATGCAGAGGGCGCTTTTACAATATTTCAATCCCAAGAATGCAGATCTTGTCCGTAAGGCGCTTCGCAAGGCAGGCAGACACGACCTTATAGGCTACGGTGACAAGTGCCTTGTAATGCCCAAAAAGCAGCAAAATGTGCCTCAGAATAAAGAGAGGAGAGAAAATTACGGTGGCAAAAGGAAGAAAATCAAATAAAAAACTGCTTTATGCAATCATTTTAATTGTTATTGCGGTTATATCTGTTTTCGGTCTTGATAACTATGACAAATTCTTTGATGAATCGTCTCCTTTTGAATCAACTGAAACCTATGAAACCGAGTTTATCAATGTTCATTATATTGATGTTGGTCAGGGCGACTGCACCCTTATTGTTTGCGGCGGCGAATCCCTGCTTATTGATGCAGGTGAGAACGGTCATGAACAGCAGGTAATCAATTATCTTAACTCGGCAGGCATAAAAAAGCTTGACTATATCGTTGCTACTCACCAGCATTCCGACCATATCGGAGGCATTCCTGAAGTGCTTGATGTTTTTGAGGCTGATAACATAATTATGCCCAGACTTACGGAAAAACAGACCCCCACAAACAGCACATACAAGGCGTTTCTTAAGGCTATTCAGGCATCCGGTGCTAAAGTTATTGCATCAAAAGTCGGTGCCGAATACACTTTCGGCGGTGCAAAATTCGAGATACTCGGACCTGTTTCAAACGATGCTGAAGATATCAACAGTATGTCTGTTGTTGTCAAAGTAATTTACGGTGAAAACACATTCTTGTTTACAGGAGATGCTGAAACTGACGAAGAAAAAGAAGTTGTTGAAAACGGCGCAAATCTTGATTGCGATGTTCTCCATGCGGGTCATCACGGTTCATATACCTCGTCTTCAAAAGATTTTCTTGATGCAGCAACTCCTGAAATCTGTATTATAAGTTGCGGAGAAAACAATGACTACGGTCATCCTCACGATGCTGCGCTGAAACGAATCAGGAAGCATACGGAAGAGATTTACAGAACGGATATCTGCGGCAGCATTGTTGTTTCGGGTGACGGTTCGTCTCTTTCCGTAACATACGAAAATATGTGAGGTGTATGATATGTTTTACAGCATTGACAGAATTGTTGAAGAGGTTGCTTATTGCATAGGCGATGATGAAGAAATTCTCCTTTTGTCAACGGATATGATAATCGGAAGCTATTCGGAGGGCAGTGTTATTCGGGAGGCGGATGACGGATGTTATGTCGTTGATACAGATGAGGAAATGAAGCGCAGGAGCGAGAATTTTGCCCTTGCGGAAAGTTTATTTGATGAATAAATAATAAATTTTTAAAAAACACGCAGGATTATTCAATTTTTACTTGAATAATCCTGCTTTTTATTATATAATACAAAATATATGCTCAATATGGAGGAATATGACTTGTCGTCTGTTGAAAATATAAAATCAGTTGCCGTTTCGTTTGAAGAAATTGAGAAACAGCGTGAATATACTCAGCTTGTTCACAGCATAATCGACAGGCAGTTTGCATCGCCGCCGAAAGCGTTTGTCCACACATACGGCTGTCAGGGCAATGTGTCTGACGGTGAACGCCTCAAGGGTATGCTTGAGCAAATGGGCTATGAGCTTGTTGAGGAGCTTGACGGTGCGGATCTTGTGCTTTACAACACCTGTGCAATCCGTGAACATGCGGAGGACAGAGTGTTCGGAAATGTTGGAGCACTTAAAAGCATGAAATCTGCAAACAAAGGAATGAAGATTCTGCTTTGCGGTTGCATGATGCAGCAGGAACATATTGCTCAGAAAATAAGGAAAAGTTATCCGTTTGTTGATATTGTTTTCGGCACTCATGTTATTCATAAATTGCCCGAGTTTCTTTATATCAGTCTGAGCAAGGGCAAGAAAGTTTATGAACTTCCCGATGAACAGGGTGTTATTGCAGAGGAGCTTCCCGTGCACCGTGACAGCACATACAAGGCGTGGCTGCCCGTAATGTACGGATGCAACAACTTCTGCAGTTACTGCATCGTTCCTTATGTCAGAGGCAGAGAACGCAGCAGAAATCCCGATGCAATTGTAGCCGAGGCAAAAATGCTTGTTGACCAAGGATACAAAGAAATCACGTTGCTTGGTCAGAATGTTAATTCATACGGCAAACATCCCGATTACGGCTGCAATTTTTCGGAGCTTTTAAGGCGCATAAATGCAATTGAAGGCGATTTTATTATCAGATTCATGACATCTCATCCCAAAGATTGCACTTATGAACTGCTTGACACAATGGCATCCTGCGAAAAGGTTGCAAAGCATCTTCATCTTCCGTTCCAGAGCGGAAGCAACAGAGTGCTTGATGCGATGAACAGAAGATATACCCGTGAGAAATATCTTGAACTTCTTAATTATGCATATTCGGTTATGCCCGACCTTTCGGTCACGAGCGATGTTATCGTCGGATTTCCCGGGGAAACATACGAAGAATTCCGTGAAACCGTTACAATGGTTGAAGAGGCGAAGTTTACTTCGATGTATACTTTCATTTTCTCATCAAGAGAAGGTACGGTAGCTTCAAAAATGCCCGACCCTGTTTCGAGAGAAGAAAAAGGCAAGTGGTTCAAGGAACTTCTTGATGCGCAAGAAAAGATTGCTGCAGAGCGTACCGCATCAATGGTTGGCAAGATCTACCGTGTTCTTTGCGAAAGCGTGAGCAAGGGCGGTCTTATCGAAGGCAGAACGGGCGGCAATATCATCATTGAATTCCCTGCGGATGAATCCGTTATCGGTTCGTTCCGTGAAGTAAAGGTCACCGAATCGCTGACATGGATTCTCAGAGGAGAACTTGTTTAAGTTAATACGACG
>CALFPM010000092.1 GCA_937919155.1 uncultured Clostridia bacterium | reverse complement strand
AAATAATCAAATGCCGGAATACTTTGCCCACCGTGTTGATCATTTTGATTTGCTTGTACAGCTATAGCTGCAAGCGCACTAAATGAAGCTATATCTTTAGGTGGTCTTAAATAACCATGACCTGTTGAAAAACCATTTTTAAATATGGTAACTAAACCAATAGAGTATAGTTCAAAAGAAGAAGTAATATTTATTAAAGAAGAGTTTATTAAGCCTTATTTAAGTTTTGTAAAAGGAAATAAAAGAGTGTTTAAAACCATTCATGAAAGGCCACAAGTTTTTAATGTTAGCAAAACAAAATTGATTAATCTATAAATTAAAGTCAGACAAATAACATATAATCCAAGGATTATAACTGTTAAATGTCTGACTTGATTTTTATATTAACTTTCCAAAAGGCTCACATATTTATATACCGTGGTTCTACTCAGACCGCACACCCTTGCAAATTCTGAAAGATTCGGACTGGTTATTATTCATTATTCATCAGCGAAGCGGCTTCATTATTCATTCTTCATTCGAAAATCCGTTATTCATCAATGAATAATGAAAAATGAATATTGAAGAATGAATAATACAAACAAAAAATCCGCTCACTTTCGTGAACGGATTTTCGTTTGGTGATCCATCGGAGATTCGAACTCCGGACACCTTGATTAAAAGTCAAGTGCTCTGCCTGCTGAGCTAATGGATCATTTTCTTGCTGTTTCAGACAGCTTTAATATAATATAGCATTTAATTTGAAATGTCAAGTCTTTTTCGGAAATTTTTTCTGTGTTTATGAAATCTATTTATATAAAATCCCCTTGAAATGGGACTATATATAGTATATAATTAAATTAAATAATTTAAAATTACAATCATGAGGTTATTTTGCCTCAGAAAGGACAATTTATGAAACATATAAGAGGTCCGCAGTGCTATGACTACGGTTATCACGAAATCACAACAATCAATGACAAAATCCACAACAGTCTTATGGATTTCGGTATTCTCAAGCTTAAGGCAGGAGATGTTTTCGGTGAAAATCTTCAGCTTGAGAGAGCTTATCTTCTCACAAACGGAAAAATAACATTTGAATGGGAAGAAAACAGTGTCAGTGCGGACAGACCCAACTGTTTTGACTACGACCCCTGGGTTCTTCATGTTTCAAACGGTGTCAGCGTTAAATTCAAAGCTGAGACAGACGCAGAAATTGTTATTCAGAGAACAAAAAATGAGCGTAACTTTCCCTCAAAGCTTTACACTCCCGAAGAATGCAGAAGTGAAAACAGAGGCGCAGGCACAATGAGGGAAGCGTCAACAAGAATCGTGCGCACTGTTATTGATTACTCAAACGCGCCCTATGCAAACCTTGTTGTGGGAGAAGTAATCGGATTTCCCGGCAAATGGTCAAGTTATCCTCCCCATCACCATCCGCAACCTGAAATTTATTTCTATAAATTCCTTCCCGAAAACGGCTATGGATTTGCAGAACTTGGCGAGGATGTTGTTAAAACACATCAGAACTCAACCGTATTTATCACAGAACAGGAAACACATCCTCAGACAACTGCCCCGGGCTATGCTCTCTGGTAT
Source organism: uncultured Clostridia bacterium (assembly GCA_937919155.1). Classification (GTDB taxonomy): domain Bacteria; phylum Bacillota; class Clostridia; order Oscillospirales; family Acutalibacteraceae; genus CAG-177. The sequence continues at coordinate 628 of CALFPM010000092.1, read as the reverse complement.
CTTTGGGTTATAAGACACCTTGACGGCAATCCGTACATAACACCCACATTTGTTGAGGAACATCTTTGGGTAACAGACAGCAATAAAGAAGCGGATATGTGGCCGCCGATTAAATAAATACAGAAGGAGAAAGAAAAATGAAACTTACAATGTCACAAGCGCTTGTCAAATTCCTTGATAATCAGTACATCTGCTTTGACGGCGTTGAAACCAAATTCGTTGACGGAATATTCGGCATTTTCGGACACGGATGTGTTGTCGGTATCGGTCAGGCCCTTGAACAGGGAGGTCACAACCTTAAATTCTATCAAGGCCACAATGAGCAAGGCATGGCTCACGCAGCAATGGCATTTGCCAAACAGAAAAAGCGCCGTCAGATTATCGCCTGCACATCATCAATCGGACCCGGTGCTCTTAATATGGTAACCGCTGCCGGCACGGCAACAGCAAACCGTATTCCCCTTCTTCTGCTCCCCGGCGATACTTTTGCATGCCGTCAGCCTGACCCGGTTTTACAGCAGATTGAACAGCCTACCTCTTATTCCACTACTTCAAATGATGCTTTCAGTAAAATTATTGATGCAGATAATGGATATTTAGGAGTACTTCAATACCGCTTCAACCAATA
>CALFPM010000091.1 GCA_937919155.1 uncultured Clostridia bacterium | reverse complement strand
AGTCTGCTCCGCCCATAGCACCTCCGGGGTGACTGGACTTAGCCTTTTCTACCATTGAGGCGGCGAGGATACGGATGTTGTCTGCCGCTCTGTTCATGAGTTTCTTTTCGTTCATAACGGTTATGATATTTTTAGATATTATAGTTGGCTGTTATTTTCTCTTTTTGCCGTACTTTTCAATGACGGCAACTATGTGTGGGCAATTATCGTTCTTGCGGTTTCGGGTCTTACCGACTTCTTTGACGGAAAAATCGCCCGCAAATTCAATCAGATAAGCGCATTGGGAAAAATGCTTGACCCCGTTGCTGATAAATTGACTCAGGTTACTCTCGCAGTTCTTTTGTTCTTATCATTCAATAAGGCTCAGGATGCAACTCTTAAGGCGTTTAGCTGGGTTTTCCTTGTGTTTATCGTTAAGGAAATTGTTATGGTTCTGGGCGGTGCGGTTATGCTTGCTTGCGGAATCAGACCCGGTGCAGCAGAAATCTATGGCAAGGTTGCAACCTTTGCTTTCTATGCAATTATGATTCTTGTTATTGCATTTGGTCCCGAGGTTGGTGTTTTCAGAGCGGTATTCACTCTTCCTAATCTTCTTATGATGATACTTGTTATCATTTCGGCAATACTAACTCTTGTAGCTTTTGCAAGCTATATTCCCGGAACCTTCCGTCAGTTTAAGGAACGCTTTTCAAAAAAATAATTTAAAAGATTTTATTTCCCAGGAGAATTAAATGAATAATAAAATGATATGCAGTAAATGCAAAAAACGCCCTGCAGTTATTTTTGTTTCACGAGTTGACGGAGACAAAACAACTCAGGAGGGTTATTGCATTAAATGTGCTTCCGAGCTTAATATCGGTCCTATCAAGCAGATGATGCAGAGTATGGGAATTACAGAGGATGATATTGAAGCAGTCAGCGAGCAATTCGGTGATATGATGGAAAACCTTGAGGATTTCCAGCTCGGCGGTGCAGGAACTATGCCTTTTATGCAGAATTTCCTCAATAATAATCAGATGGGTGGCGAGGCTTCAGCTGTTGAAGAAGAGCCCGAAGAGGAAAAGGAAGATAATAAGGCTAAGAAGAAAAAGAAAAAACATAAAACCAAAAGAAAATTTCTGAATTCTTACTGCACTGACCTTACCGCAAAGGCAAGGGATGGTAAGATTGACAGAATTATCGGTAGAGAAACCGAAATTTACAGAGTTACTCAGATTCTTTGCAGAAGAACTAAAAATAATCCTTGCTTAATTGGTGAACCCGGTGTTGGTAAAACCGCTATTGCTGAGGGTCTTGCTCTCAGAATTGCGGCAGGCGATGTTCCTGCAAGAATTGCAGATAAAGAAATCCATCTTCTTGATTTAACCTCTCTTGTTGCAGGTACTCAGTTCCGCGGTCAGTTTGAAAGCAGAATCAAGGGTCTTGTTGAAGAAGTCCGCAGTGAGGGCAATATCATTCTTTTTATTGATGAGGTTCATTCGCTTGTGGGCACAGGCGATGCGGAAGGCTCAATGAATGCCGCCAATATTCTCAAACCCTCTCTTTCAAGAGGCGAAATTCAGATTATCGGCGCAACAACTTTCACCGAATATAGAAAATATATTGAAAAGGATGCGGCTCTTGAACGCAGACTTCAGCCAATCAGAGTTGAAGAACCCTCAATTGAGCAGACATCCGAAATGCTTAAAGGTATCAAGGACTATTACGAAGATTTCCACAGAGTAAGAGTAACAGATACACTTATTGAAAAGGCAGTCAGCCTTTCCGAAAGATATATAAACGACAGATTCCTGCCTGACAAGGCAATCGACCTTCTGGACGAAGCATGCACCTGTGCAAATCTTCGCAACAAGAGCATAAGCGACTTTGAGATTGCAACGGCTGAACTTGCGGATATGGAGGCCCGCGAGGCGGAGCTTATGGAAGCGGCGGAAGCAGACTATGAAGAAATAGCAAAAGTCAAGGCGGAAATCATTCAGAAGAAAGAAGAAGTCAAAAAGCTTGAAGAACTTGCCGCCGACAATCATGTTACGGAGGATGACCTTGCAAGAGTAATTCAGCTCTGGACAGGCATTCCTGCAAGCAAGGTTATTGAAAGTGACCTTCGCCGCCTTTCTCAGCTTGAAGAAAACCTCAGGGCAGGACTTATCGGTCAGGACGAGGCGATTTCTCTTGTCAGTGCCGCAGTCAGACGCGGCAGGGTGCAGATTAATCCCAGAAGAAGACCTGCATCGTTTATTTTCGTTGGCCCCACAGGTGTAGGTAAAACCGAGCTTGTGAAACTGCTTGCAAAAGAGCTTTTTGACACTCCCGAAACCCTCATAAGACTTGATATGAGCGAGTTTATGGAGAAACACTCCGTTTCCAGAATCATCGGCTCGCCTCCCGGATATGTGGGATATGATGAAGCAGGTCAGCTTACGGAAAAGGTGCGCCGCAAGCCTTATTCGGTTGTTCTTTTTGATGAAATCGAAAAGGCCCACCCCGATGTAATGAACATTCTGCTTCAGATTCTTGATGAAGGTAAAATCACCGATGCTCAGGGCAGAAATGTAAGCTTTGAAAACACGGTTATCGTTATGACCTCAAACGCAGGAAGTAACAGAGGCTCAGGTGCTCTCGGCTTTGCAAAGTCAAAGAACGATGCTTCAAAAGAGAGAGCGATGAAAGCGCTCAACGAATTCCTCAGACCCGAATTCATCGGAAGAGTTGATGAGGTCGTTGTGTTCAATGACCTTACTCAGGAGGATTATGAAGAAATTGCCGTGCTGATGCTTAAAGAGCTTGTTAATCCTATGATTGACAAGGGAATTACCTTTACATGGGACGATGCGGCAATCAGCACAATCGCCCGTCTTTCCGTTGACGGCCCCAGAGGCGCAAGAGATTTGCGCAACACCATACGCAGAAATGTTGAGGATGTTATCACCGAAAAAATCGTTAACAGCTATGATAACCCCGTAAAGGCAGTGAGACTTACTGCAGAGGGTGACAGAATTATCTGCAATTTTGAATAATTCAATGAGCGGTTGTCTTATGACAGCCGCTTTGTTTATTTTTTAACAAATATTTTTAACCGAAATTATGTTGTGTTATCATATGTTACAAAATATAAAATCGGAGAAAATTTTTGGAAGAAATCAGTTGACAAACAAGGAAGAAACCGTTAAAATTATGGTAGTTAGTGATGACTAATCAGATTTGAGGCGAGTTTATGAATTTAACACAGGCAACAGAAGGAAGAGAATACATAATATTAGACATCGAAACCGATGACGAGGATCTCGATGCATTTCTTTTTTCGCTCGGTTGCTACAGCGGTGAGCCCATAACCGTTATTTCGCATATAAAAGGCGGCTGTGTTGTTTCAATCAAGGACGGCAGATACAACATTGATAACCAGCTTGCCGAAGCTATATTAATTTAAAATTCAAAAATAATCGGCGAAAGCGGATTATTTTTTTGAGATATAGGTTAGTGCCGACTAACTGCGAAGCGTATGCAAGCATAATTCAATTCTAAGGAGGAAACAAAATGAGAATTGCGTTAGCAGGTAACCCCAACAGTGGTAAAACCACAATGTTCAATGCTCTCACAGGCAGAAATGAAAAAGTGGGTAACTGGGCGGGTGTTACCGTTGAAAAGAAGGAGTATCCGATCAAAAAGAACCTTTGTGCAGGCAAGGATAATGTTGTTGCCGTTGACCTTCCGGGTGCATATTCAATGTCACCATTTACATCAGAAGAAAGTGTTACGCGTGATTATGTCAAAAACGAAAATCCTGATGCAATCATAATAGGCGAAGTGTGGGAGGACGCGTCGGATAAAATCGCGTATTCTAAGCGTAGAGAGTATCTTTTAGGCGGAGAATTAGATAGCGTTATGAATTATCCCTTAAAAGATGCAATAATTTCTTACGCGATTTCAGGCAACGCCTTTGATTTATTAAAGGTATTGCATTCGTTAATTGATCATTATCCAAAAGAAACGCTTGATTGTTTAATGAATATTTTAGGCACGCACGATACCAAGAGAATTTTAACCGTTTTAGGTGAAAAACATTGTTCGGACAAGCAGGAAATGGCGAAAAGTAGCGCAAATTTAACCAAAGAGGAGAGAGAAAAAGCAATTACTCGACTTAAATTAGCCGTTGTTCTGCAATATACTATGCCTGGCGTACCTTGTATTTATTACGGCGACGAAAACGGTATGGAAGGTTTTGTTGATCCGTTTTGTAGAAAATGCTTTGACTGGAATAATTTGAACGTCGAATTGATAAATTTCTATAAAAAATTAGGCGCAATTAGAAATAAATACAAAGAATTTTTCAAAGACGCAAGATTTGAGCCGATCTTTTGTGAAAAAGGTTTGTTTTTATATAAACGAAGAAATAATAACGAAGAGATATACGTATATACGAACAATTCTTCAAATTCGTATTCGTTAAACCTGAACGGAAAATTTATTGAATTAATTTCCGACGTAATTATTGCAGATAAATTTGAAGTAAAACCGTATAGCTATGGAATATTTCATAAAATCGAAAAGAAAAATTCTTTGAACTCATAATTAAGCAAAAAATAAAAATTGCATTAAAAATACTAAAAGACAATTAAAAAATTAAATAAACCCTCATATTATTGCGTTTTTTAGCCTTTATTATTCGTAAAACCTGTGTTTTACGAATAGTTTGGATGAGTGTTGGTAGGCAATATTTACGTTAAATTTGGGGTTTGTTTTAGATTTATTTTGGTTTCACTCTCTCCCCTCCTCACTTAGACTTTTTTCCTTTAAGGCAGATGTTAGGCATATTTTAATAATTTTTTGAAAAATAAGGATATAAACTTATGAAGAAAGACAACTACTATAATACGCGTAATATACAAGATTTAGATAAAATCGGAGAACTCTTAAAGGAACTCCCCCCTTTTTGCGCGGATTATTTTTTGGGGATTGAGCAAC
>CALFPM010000090.1 GCA_937919155.1 uncultured Clostridia bacterium | reverse complement strand
TTTTTCTGCTTGATGGAGAACGGTCATATGCCAGGAATAAAATCTCACGGCTCTTATTAATCTCCCCATTAAATTCATATATTTCACTTACGGAATTGAGCATAGATCCATTCTTTACTCTTCTCCAGTCAATCGTATCTGCGATTTCCATGGCTTTCTTATATTCTTTTTCCTCTTTAATTTTCTGTTTCTTATCGCTTTTTCTTCGGGTGTGAGCCTGCGAGGCTGACCCTGATTTATTTCTCTGTCCATTCCTACTCCACCGTTTTATATTCTCTTTATATCCGCGCCAAGTGCGGACAGTGTATTTTCTATTTTTTCGCATCCCCTGTCAATGTGATGAATATCACCAATGACGGTTTCTCCGTCAGCTCTCAGTGCCGCAACAGCCAATGCGCATCCGCCGCGCAAATCCGTTGCCGTCACCCTTGCACCGTGAAGCTTTTCAACCCCCTCAACAACTGCAACCGAGCCGCCTTCAACCCTTATATCAGCGCCCATTTTCTCAAGTTCGGGCACATGTCTGAATCTGTTTTCAAATATTTTCTCCGTTATGACGCTGGTGCCGTTTGCCGTGGCAAGCATCGCCATAACAATTGCCTGTGAATCCGTGGGGAAACCCGGATAAGGCATTGTTCGCATATATCTTATTCTTGAAAGTCGGCGCGGAGCCTTGACCACAATCTCCCTGCCGCTGAGCATTATTCCGCACCCTGCGGTTTCAAAAATACTTATAACGGGATTCAGATGCTCGCGGATAATTCCGTTCACCGCAACCGTTCCTCCCGCCGATGCCGCACACGCCATAAACGTTGACGCAACAATTCTGTCCGGAATAATCGTGTGTTCTGCTGAAACAAGTTTTTCCGCAGGAATAATATGAATTACGCTCTGTCCCGCACCTCTTATTCTTGCACCGCATCGGTTAAGAAAATCTGCGAGATCAACGATTTCAGGCTCTCTCGCCGCGTTGGTGATTACTGTTTCACCCTCTGCGCACACAGCAGCAAGCATAATATTTTCCGTTGCGCCAACACTGGGAAAAGAAAGACTGATATGGCTGCCTTTTATGCCGTCTCCGGCAAAGCACTCCAGCCTGCCGTTTCGTTCTTCAACGGTAACGCCCATTCTTTTCAGTGCGCTCAGGTGCAGGTCAATGGGGCGTAAGCCGATTTCACAGCCGCCCGGAGGTGTTACGCTGCATCTGCCGAACCTCGCAATCAACGCACCGAGAAATATTATTGACGAACGCATTTCGCGCATCAGCTTTTCGGGTATGTCACTGCGCACGGCACCCGCAGCATCAACGATAACAGTATGCCCCTCACGCTTTATCTTACAACCCAGATACCTCAGTATTTTCAGTGCCGCGGATATATCCGTTAAATCGGGACAGTTATGTATTACACTTATGCCGCAAACAGCCGCCGCAGCCGCAAGGATGGGAAGTGCGCTGTTTTTCGACCCCTGCAAATCCACGCTTCCGTCAAGCTTTCTGCCGCCGTTTATAACGATATTTTTCATAGCCCACGCTCCTTTGACGTTCTGTTCCATAGTATTCAAAGGAGCGTGATATGGTGATTATTTTATACTTTTTTAAATGGTAATCAATATGGTTTTGAAAGGTACATTTTCGCCCCGACTGCGTTGAAAATCTTTGAAATAACCTCGTATTCCTGCAGATTTTCGCCTTGCCGTGACGAAAATCTTCTCTTTCAAAACTGCTACGCATCTGAAATGCAATAGATTGCGTGCAGTCGGGCATTTCTTCGATGAAGGCATACGGATGTATGTCAAAGAGAAAAATGTCCGAATGTGCGTGAGATATTATATTTCAGACATATGGAATTACCATTTAAGAAAGTATTATTTCACAAAGAGTGTCGTAAATACGCTTTGTTGCGTCAACCACTGCCATTTTCTTTGCATTTCTGCCGATTTCTTCAAGCTTTGCTTTGTCCGCAAGGAGAGCATTCACCTTCTGCGTGAGGCTTTCGGGAGTGAGGTCTTTTTCCTCAAGGATTTCAGCCGCACCGTTGTTGACAAGTGCCATTGCGTTGTGATACTGATGATTTTCAGTAACATAAGGTGAGGGAATAAGAACCGAGGGTTTACCCAACGCCTGAAGCTCACTGAGGGTGCTTGCGCCCGAACGGCAGACAACAAGGTCTGCGGCAGGCAGGCACTTGGGAATATCAATATATTCAACAACCTTTATGTGGGGATTTGCCGCAAGGTCAACTCCTGCTTTTTCAAGTTCTTCCGTGAACCATTCGCCGCCCTTACCCGTAGCATGAAGAAACACGCAGTCATTATCTTTGTATTTGTTGATTATAAGACCGAGCATTGCGTCATTCACGGGTTTTGCGCCGAGACTGCCGCCCATTGAAAGAATGAGAGGCTTGTTGCCGAGGTTAAGCTCCGCGCGGGCAAAATCTCTGTCCGACCTGAGAATATCGCCCCTGATGGGCAGACCCGTTACAACGCAGGGATTCTTGGGTTTCATGTATTGTTCAGCCTGTTTGGCAGTGAGCATAACTCTGTCCACAACACCTGCAACGGCTTTGTTGGCAACGCCGGGATAAGCATTCTGCTCGTGAATAGCGGTTGGAATTCCCATTTTTGCCGCAATTCTGAGAACGGGACCGCTGACATAACCGCCGTAACCGATTACAAGGTCAGGCTTGAAATCTTTGATTATCTTTTTAATCTGCGATGAGGATTTGAGAAGTTTTTTCACGGTGCCGATGTTATGCTTTATTGCATCGGGCGAAAAGCTTCTCCAGAATCCGCTTATCTCAATTGTCTTGAGCTCATAGCCCGCCTGAGGCACAAGTTTTGCTTCCATCTTGTCTGCCGTGCCGACAAACGCAATTTCTGCCGATGGGTGCTGTTCTTTTATGTAACCTGCAGTTCCGAGGGCGGGGTTAATGTGACCGCCCGTACCGCCTGCGGCAATAAGAATTTTTTTGTTGTCAAGCATTTTTCTTCTTCCTTTCGCCGTTTCTGGATATTGCAAGAATCAGTCCCATTTCAAACAGAAGCATTACGAGAGATGTGCCGCCGTAGCTGAAAAACGGAAGGCTGATTCCCGTGTTGGGAATGGTTGCAGTTACAACCGCCATATTGAGTGCCGCCTGCAAACCGACCTGAAAACTGATTCCCATTGCAAGCATTGCCTCAAATCGGCTTCTTGCATGCATACCGATATAGAATCCCCTTGCAACAAGGAGAACAAAAAGCAACATAATAAGAAGCGCTCTTATGAAACCGAGTTCTTCGCACACAACGGAGAAAACAAAGTCATTCTGAGGCTCAGGCAGATACAGATGCTTCTGCTTTGAATTGCCGAATCCCAGACCGAAAAGTCCGCCTGAACCGATTGCATAAAGCGACTGCAGGCTCTGCCAACCTGAATCGCGTTTTTCTTCCGGCGACAAATCCTCGCCCGTAAGCAGTTTGAGCCAGATTGCAACACGGCTGCTGGCATAACCTTCAAGAAGTTTATCAGCATTCAGCACGATGAGAAGAACACCCACAATAAGTGCCGCAATGCCGAAAATATAGACAAGTTTATGGATTCTTATTCCGCCAAAATAAATTGTGACCGCGCCGATGGCAAAAATCAGAACGGTTCCCGAAACATGATTTTCCGCATAAACAAGCACGCAGAAAAGCAGAACAACAACGCCGTAGGGAAGGAACATCCACCATTTTTCTTCAATCAGCTTGTGATAACGCTCCATACTGAAAGAGATAAACAGCACAACCGCCAGCTTTGCAATTTCCGATGGCTGGAATGAACCGAGACCCGGCACCCACATCCAACGCTTGAATTCCTCTTTGCCCGGAATGATGTAAGGGTTAAACAGAACATAAACAAGAAGCAATATTGAGAAAATGGCAACGGTTGTTGACGCCTGTCTGAAAACATCGGGTTTCACAAAGGAAACCGCCATCATAAGTGCAAGACCTATCAGGGCAAATTTCGCCTGATTTTTAATGTAGTAATACGGGTCATTATCGACCGTAACGCTTGAATCATACCACGCGTTGACATAGCTTGCCGAAAACATCATTATTATGCCTATGGTAAGAACGGCAATAACAAGGGCAAGAAAAGTTATATCCATGGGATTTGTGTTGAACAAATCCTTTAATTTTCTTTTTCCTGTGAATATTTCACCAAATATGGTGAATATCCCGAAATGAGCCTTAAATTCTTTTTTTGCATCCAGCTTCATCTTAATATATATCCTCCGTAATACATAACGGCAACCGCCGCTGCGGCGCCGAGGATGTTGATAGATGTAAAGACCAGAGTAATTTTCTTTTCGCTCCAGCCGCACAATTCCAGGTGATGGTGAACGGGTGCCATTTTAAAAATACGCTTTCCGCCCGTTACTTTGTAATAAACAATCTGAATAACATCTGACGCGCCCTCAATAACATAAACAATGCCCGCAAGCACAACAATCAGAGGACAACCGATTGCATACGCAAGTGCAACTATCATTCCGCCAAGGAACATTGAACCTGTGTCCCCCATAAACACCTTGGCGGGATTTTTGTTCCAGAGAACAAAACCCACGCAAGCACCTGCAAGCGCAGCTGCCGCAGCAGAAAAGCCGAAAAGACCTTTCATTGCCGCAATCACAGCCAACGATGCAGCCGCCGTTACGGTCACACTGCCGCAAAGTCCGTCCACACCGTCTGTAAAATTAACAGAATTAACCGTTGAGTAAATAAAAACAATTCCGAAAATCCAGTGAAAAAATCCCGTTTCAACATTCCCCGCAAAAGGAATGAACATAAACGGCGCACCCTGCATTCCCATGTAAAGACTCGTAAGATAAGCCACGCAGGTGATAAGCTGGGCAACCGACTTCTGCTTTATTGTCAGTCCAAGATTCTGATGCTTCACAATCTTGATGTAATCATCAACAAAGCCGATAAATCCGAAAGCAAGTGCCATCAGAACGCCGCTCCACAGTTGCGTGTACATCTCCTGAGGCACAAGACTGCCTGAGGCAACAATATCGCCGCCCATAAGCTTATCCGTCAGAACCGTGAGCAGAATTGCGCTCACAGTGCCTGCAATGAACAGTATTCCGCCCATTGTAGGTGTGCCCTGCTTGCTTTTGTGCCACTTGGGGCCTATGTCAAGAATAGTCTGACCGAATTTAAGCCGTCTGAGCCACGGAATCACGGAAAATCCCAGCACGGCGGTAACTGCAAACGCCGCAACAAATGCGGTTATTATTGCGGCGGCAATGTTCATAAGCCGTACTTTCCTTTCGGTTATTATTTATCGAGTGCTTCGTATACCGAGTAGATAACATCCTCCAGCTTCATGCCTCTGCTTGCCTTGAAAAGAACGGCATCGCCCTGTTCAAGATAATCTGCAAGCATTGCAGAAAGCTCCTGTTTGTCGCTGAATGTTCTTACATCGGCAATTCCGCCGTCTTTTGCGCCTCTTGCGGTTTCAAGAGCACGCTCTCCGTAAGTAAACACGGCATCAATTTTGTTTTCTGCCGCTTTGGTGCCCACTCCGTAATGCGCCTCACGGCTGACGGAGCCAAGCTCCAGCATATCGCCGATAACGGCAATTTTTCTCTCGGCACTCATTCCGCCAAGCACGGCAAGTGCCGCCGCCTGTGAATCAGGGCTTGCATTGTAGCAATCCTCAATGAAAGTTATGCCGTTTTTCTTGTTTATTCTTTGTCTCATGCCTGCAGGCACATAGTTTTTGAGTGCTTCAAGAGCATCGCAAACATCAATGCCGAAAAGGGTTCCTGCCGCAACCGCGGCAAGTGAATTGTAAACATTGTGGCGGCCCGGATAGGGCAGGCTCACCGCAGCCGAGCCACCGCTGAAACTGACGGAAAGCTCAGTTTCAGCCTCTCTGGAGGTTATTTCTATAGCCTTAAAATTTGATTTTTCGTTTTCAATGCCGTAATAAATAACGGGATGAGAACCGGGTCTGACAGTGATAAGCATATCATCATCCGCATTGAGGATGACGGGCGCCTCCCCTTTCATTCCCTCAAGAATTTCGAGCTTTGCGCGGAGAATGCCTTCTCTTGAGCCAAGATTTTCGATATGAGAAACGCCGATATTGGAAATAACCGCCACATCAGGCTTAACCGCCTTTGTTATGCGTGCAATTTCGCCGAAATCGCTCATTCCCATTTCTATAATTGCCGCTTCGTGAGTCTTTTCAAGTCTGAAAAGAGTGAGCGGCACACCGATTTCATTGTTGAGATTACCCTCATTTTTGAGGGTGTTGTATTTCGAGGACATAACGGCGTGAATCATTTCCTTGGTGGTGGTCTTGCCCACGCTGCCCGTAACGCCGATGACGGGAATATTGAAAAGACTTCTGTAATAGCCTGCAAGGTCAAGCAATGCCTGCCTTGTGCTTTCAACCACAATCTGTCTTTCTTCAAGACCGCAGTCTTTTTCAACAACAACCGCCTGCGCACCGTTTTCAATAGCCTTTGCGGCAAAATCGTGGCCGTCAAAATTCTCGCCCTTTATTGCAATGAACAGGCATCCGTTCGTGATTTTGCGTGTATCCGTGCAAACTTCATTAAAACTTCCGCCAAGCTTTGTTGATGAACCAACGGCTGATGCCGCTTCCTTAAAAGTCAGAGATTTCATTATTTAGCCGCCTTTTCGGAAAGAATTTTTGCAACTACCTCTCGCTCGTCAAAATGAATTTTGCCGCTTGCAAGAATCTGATAGGTTTCCTGTCCTTTGCCCGCAAGCACAACCACGTCACCCTCACGGGCAATTTCAAGAGCCTTTCGGATTGCGTTTGTTCTGTCAACATCCACAATAACCTTTGAATCATGCTTGCCGATGCCTGCTGTTATATCTTCAATAATTGTTTCGGGGTCTTCACTTCTGGGGTTATCGGAGGTAACAACCGCAACATCCGAAAGCCTTGCGGCGATATCGCCCATAATGGGACGCTTTGTTTTGTCTCTGTCTCCACCGCAGCCGAAAACGGTAATAACCTTCCCCTCCGTGATTTCACGAACACAGCCGAGAACATTTTCAAGTCCATCGGGAGTGTGTGCATAGTCAATGATAACGGCATAAGGTGTGTCGGTCGGCACAACTTCCATTCTGCCGGGAATGCCTTTGCAGGCAACAAGAGAATCAAGCACGGACTTGAAATCCATGCCCATTTCAGCAAGGCAAGCCGCCGCACCCATTGAATTATAAACCGAGAATTTGCCGGGAACACCAAAATGAATTCTGCCGATTCCGCCCGTGCCGAGAAGTTCGTATTTGACACCCGATGCGGAAATTCTGATGTTCTTTGCCGAATAATCGCATTTATCGCTGTTGATTGAAAATGTTACGTTTCTGCAGGATGTACCTTCCAGCATATATTCCGCACTCTCATCGTCAATATTGACAACGGCAAGTGAAGAATTTTCAAAAAGCATATGCTTTGCCGCCTTGTATGCCTCAAATGTGCCGTGATAATCAAGGTGGTCCTGAGTAAGATTTGTGAAAATTGCGGCATCAAAATGAATGCCGTCTACCCTGCGCTGGTCAAGTGCCTGAGACGAAACCTCCATAACGCAGTACTCACATCCGTTTTCAACCATCTCTTTGAAAAGAGCAAAAAGGTCATAGCAATCGGGAGTTGTGAGTGATGCGGGATATTCCTTATCGCCTACAATGTTCTTGACAGTTCCGATAAGACCTGTTTTGTGACCCATACCGTCAAGAACTGATTTGAGTATAAAGCAAGTGGTTGTTTTTCCGTTTGTGCCTGTCACACCGATAATCTTAAGCTGCTTTTCGGGATGGCCGTAAAACGCCGCGCAGATATGCGCATAAGCACTTCTTGTGTTTTCAACAAGAATCTGATCGGGAAGTCCCATATCTTTCTGCACAACAACGGCAACGGCACCCTTTGAAAGTGCTTCTTCCGCCTTTGTGTGGCCGTCAAAGCGTCTGCCCTCAATGCAGACAAAAACGCAGCCCTCGGCAACCTTTGCCGAATTATCGGTTATAAATTTAACCTCTTTATCCTGTGAAGCCACGGTCACTCCGAGGCCTTTTGTAATTTCACCAAGATTCATCTTTTGTCCTCCGTAATAATCAGCCTGCCGCGTAATCATCAACGCCTGTGTTTGATTTGAAATAAACTGTTATGGTTTTTCCGCATTCAACCTCTGAGCCTGCCTCAAGGCTTTGGTCATAAGAGATAAGCTCCGATGCGTTCAGCGCATTACCTGAAATTCTGATGTTCAGTCCTGCGGCAACCGCAACACTGTTTGCCTGAGACACTGTCATCATCTTAAGGTCGGGCACCGTCACGGTGAGCCTTTCTGCATCCGCCTGAGTGTAAAGCACGATTACACCGTCTTTGGGCATGCTCTGATTGTAAGCAGGCACCTGACTGACAACTGTGTCACCGTCACCGACAGTCTTGACCTTGAAGCCTTCCTGCTGAAGCATCTTCTTTGCATCAGCAATATTATTGCCCACAAGATTGGGTGCGTTGGTGTCAAGCATACTCAGTTCTTTTTCGGTGTACTGTCTTTCAACGCCCATATATTCAAGAGTTTTTTCAATAACCTGAGCCGCAACGGGAGTACAAATCTGTCCGCCGTTAATCTGGCCAACGGGTTCGTCAACAAGAATAAGCATTGCAATTTCAGGGTCATCAGCAGGGGCAAAACAGCCAAACGATGCAACATATTCGCCCTTTGCCGTACCGATTTTCTGCGATGTACCTGTCTTACCTGCAACGCGATAGCCTGCAACATAAGCATTCTTACCTGTACCGCCTGAAACAACAGCCTCCATCATATCGGCAACCGTCTGAGCGGTCTGCTGAGAAACAACCTGTCTTCTGACTGTGGGCTGAGTTTCGCTTATCACATTGCCGCTTGCATCAAGCTGCTTGTGCACAAGATAGGGTGTCATCAGTTTTCCGCCGTTTGCAATTGCACTTATAGCGGTTATCATCTGAATCGGAGTTATCTGGAATGTCTGACCGAACGATGAACTGGAAAGTTCAACGATACCCATGCTGTTAAGCGAATGGTAAGTTACGCCTGCAACGGGTGCCGTTTCCGCAGGAAGGTCAACACCTGTTTTCTCAGTGAAACCGAACGCCTCAAAATACTCATAGAACTTCTCTTTGCCAAGTTTCTGACCGACAGTGATAAACAATGGGTTGCAGGAATTCATCAGACCCTCTTTGAGTGTCTGTGTTCCGTGGCCGTCACGCTTATGGCACTTGATGATTCTGTCCGAAACCTGAAATTTACCCGTGCAGGTGCAGATTGCCGCTGAAGTGTCAACTGCATTTTCCTCCAACGCGGCGGCGGCTGTTATGATTTTGAAAACCGAACCGGGTTCGTAGCTGTCGCTTACAATAAAGTTTCTCCAGCGTGAGAAATAAAGATTGTTTCTTGCCGCACTTCTCTTTGCTTCATCGGGATATTCTTCCTCGAGCCAGGTTTTTTCTTCATCGGAAAGTGCCTGTGGATTATTGAGATCATAGTTTTCCATAGATGCCATTGCAAGAATGGCTCCCGTGTCAACATCCATAATGATTCCGTATGCACCCTTGCCCTGCGAATCAATATAAACCTGTCTGAGCGAATCCTCGAGATATCGCTGAATAACCTCGTCAATGGTGAGCACAAGGCTTGTGCCCTGCACCGCATCATAAATCGTTTCGAATTCACGGCTCATAACATCGCTTCTTCCGTTCTGAGCCGTAATTATTCTGCCCGGTGTGCCTGTAAGCACGCTGTCATATTTAAGTTCAATGCCTGAACGGCCCACATCGTCCGCACCCGTAAATCCGATTACGTTGGAAGCGAGAGTGCCGTAAGGATAATAACGCTTCACATCTGGATCAATGCCGATTACGTGGCTGAAATAGACTTCTTTATCAACCAGCTCCTCGACTCCCGTTTTTTTGTTTTTTTCCATAGCCTTATATTCAAAAATCTCGTTGAGAAGGTTGTTGACTTTTTCTTTTTCCGCAAATTCTATCTGACGCTTCAGAACAAGATAACCGTAGCGACTTTTTTCGGCTTTTTCTCTGATTTCCTCAGCATCCATGCCCGTGATTTCGGAAAGCCTTCTGCACACTTCGGTTGTGAATCCCTCATCATTAATATCTGCAAGTTTTGAGGGCTTTATGTAAATTTTCCAAACAGACGCACTCTTTGCAAGCATGGTCATATTCGAGTCATAAATTATGCCTCTTTCGGCAACAATTTCCGTGTCGTGAAGCTGATTCTGCTCTGCTTTCTGTTTGTATTTTTCATTGTCAACAAGCTGAATACGGGCAAGATTTATTCCTGTCAATCCGAAAACGCCTATTGCAAGCGCAAGGAAAACAATGAGGGCCCTGTATGACAGCCTTGTTTTGGATGACATCTTCTTCAAAACATTCTTCCTTTCAATAAATAACAAAATCGCTGCCTCAAAATAAAGCGTACAAACCGCTGTAATCCTCAGAAAAGAGGAAAGATTTGAACTCGCTAAAATTGAGACAGCCTTGATTATAATCAATATATATGCTTATCACTCCGCCGCATATGCAGTAAAAAGCAAGATAAAGCCGCCGCTAATCTCAGCTGTCCGCTTTGGCTAAATTCTCAACCGATTCACCGCCTGCAACAACAACTTTGTCGTCAGAGCCGTTGTCGAAGTAATGCACCTGATATCTTTCAAGCTTATTCATACCCAGAACCGAAACCGCATAGGCCTCTACTTTTTCGAGAGAAACCTTTGAGTTAAGTTCAACAATAAGCCTTGTGTTCTCACTCATTGCATCTCCGATCTGAGTTTCAATTCTTGATGCCTCGTCTTCCAGCAGAATAAGGCTGATATTTGAAAACAACACTGCACCGAAAAGCGCAATGAGAGTTAACGAAACTGCAAAAATCTTGAGCGTGCGCCCTACAGATTCAAATGTTTTATTTTTCGCCTGTGCCGCAGTTTTTGTCTGAGGCTTGGCAGGTCTTTTGACGGGTCTGTCATCTATTTTCGGCGCGGCGGACGATCTTGTCACCGGCATATCGTACAGCGAAAGGTCATACGCTTCACTGCGATTGTAATCAGCCATTACTCTTTCTCCTTTCAATATAATGAGCAAATGTCACAGCCATCCGACAGGAATGGAGGTGATAACCGCCGCCGAGCCATCCAAACTGACGGCGGTTATATAAATTTAAAGTTTTTCAGCCGTGCGCAATCTTGCACTTCGGCTTCTTGAGTTTTCGGCAAGTTCGTGTTCGGCAGGAGCAACTGCTTTGAACACTTTTGCTTTCGGTGTGTTTCCGCACACACAAACGGGGAAATTCTTGGGGCAGGTGCAGCCTTTGGCAAGAGGCGCAAGCTGCTGCTTGACTGTTCTGTCCTCAAGTGAATGGAAGGTAATCACGCTCACTCTTCCACCCTTGTTAAGACAATCAAACATATCGGAAACCGCATCTCCGAGCCCCTCAATTTCCGAGTTTACGAATATGCGGATAGCTTGAAAAGTTTTTCTCGCGGGATGCCCGTCCCTTTTTGCAGCTGCAGGCATTGCGGATTTAATGATATCGGAAAGCTCAAATGTTGTTTCTATGGGTTTTGCTTCTCTGGCTTTCACTATCGCTCTTGAAATTGACGGGGCAAATTTTTCATCGCCGTAGTCAAAGATTATTTTCTGAAGTTCGCGCTGAGAGAGGTTGTTAACAACATCAGCCGCGCTCATGCCCTCGATGCTCATTCTCATGTCAAGCGGTGCGTCGTGATGGAACGAAAAACCTCTGGTAGGTTCATCAAGCTGATGTGAGCTGACGCCCAGGTCTGCGAGAATTCCGTCAACGCCGTTAATGCCGAGATTTGCAAGAATCGATTTTATGTTAAAGAAATTATCGTGAACAAGAGTTACGCACTCAAAGCTGCCCAATCTTTCTTTGAGGGTTGCAATCGCCTGCGGGTCTCTGTCAATCGAAATAAGTCTGCCCGTTGTGAGACGCTTTGCAATGGCGGTTGAGTGACCGCCGCCGCCCGATGTGCAATCAACGTAAATACCGTCAGGCTTTATGTTAAGAGAATCTATGGTTTCGTTGAAGAGGACGGGGATGTGATGAAATGAAGAAGGATTCATGCTCATGACTTACTCCTCGGTCTTGCATATGAAACGCTGCTGAAGAATTCTTCATCGCTGACTTTCTTTTCTTCTCCGAATCTTGCGAGCCATCTGTCAGGATTCCAGAGCTCAACTCTGTCTCCCACACCTACAGCCAGAACTTCATCCGTCAGACCCGCAAAATCCATGAAGTCTTCTCTGATGGTGATTCTGTTTGATTTGTCGGGAGTAACATTGTCGCTTCGGTCTGCAATTCTTCTCTCGGCTTCCGCCTGATCCGCACCGACAAAACCCTCTATGATATTCTCACAAAAATCGTCCCAGCCTTTTTCGGAGAAAAGCATTACGCAAGGCTCACCGTGGATAGGCTTGAACACCACGATTTCCTCGCCCAGCATTTTCTTATACTTCGGAGGAAGCGACATCCTGTTAACCTGATCAAATTTTCTCAATTCTTTTCCCTGAATCTTTGCCACAGTGCTTTCCTCCTCTCTACATTTTCTCCCTTTAGCGCACATTTCGGGCACTTCAGGCTCCTTTTCCTCCCTATTATAAATAAAAACTTCACGAATATCAAGTGTTTTCAGCAAAAAAATTAAGATATTTTTCACTTTTTTCACAGTGTTTTTGATACGCTCTTGTGGAGCGGATTTTTTCGTCCACAAGATATAGAAAAACGGCTGTTTTCGCACAAAAAACAGCCGTTTTTTTCAAGATGTCAGAATCAGCATATCCTCAGGAGAAATGTCAGGCTGGAGAGCGCAGTTAACAGCCAACGCCGTCAGCTTTGATGCCCTCTCTATCATCAGGTCAACCTCCCTCGGGGTAACCATCATATCCCTTGCGCATTCATGCAAAAACTGCCCGTCATCGCTGCATCCGCCGCAATCCGTCACAAGAGTTGCCGCATCAACCACCGTAGGCACACCGATTGAGATAACAGGAACGCCCACGGTTTTCTCGCTTATTTCCTGCCTTGAGTTTCCCACTCCCGAGCCTGGTACAATCCCCGTGTTGCACATCTGCACCGTTGTGCCCAATCTCTCAACATTTCTTGCCGCAAGAGCATCAACAGTAATAACGAAATCAGGCTTTACCATCTGAACAACACCTTTTACCATTTCCACGGATTCCGCACCCGTTTCTCCAAGCACTCCCGTTGAAAAAGCGGTGACGCACCTCAGATCGGAAAGACCCGTTGCCTTAAGCAATTCTCCCGTAATATGCCTTGTTGCAAAAATCATTGAAGCGCACTTCGGGCCCAACGCATCAGGGGTGATTTTGGTGTTGCCCAGACCTGCCACAAGCACACTGCCTTTTGCAGGAATTATCCGTCTGATTTCCTCTGCCAAGGCAGAAAGACTCTCGTCAATGAACTGCACATGCTTTGCAAAAGGGCTCACTTCCACCGTCACATATCTGCCAATCGGCTTTCCGACTGCGTCTGCCCCCTCGTCATTGAGCACATCAATCCTTGTCACCTTTGCTTTATGAGCTTTAAAACTGTCAATTTCAATTCCGTCAAGTGTGGTTTTGCCCAAAAATTCGCATCTTTCAAGGGCTAAATCTGTTCTGAAATTCATATTTTAATTTTCCTTTCGATATTTTGCATAGATTTTAAATTGTGTTGAGAATCCTTCATTTTCGATTTTGTTCAGTACGTTCTCTCGGTAAGACCAGTCATCCCAACACTTTGGGTCGTTGTCATAATCGCCATAGTAATGCGATTCGGTGCAGTTAAACAGCTCAATAAAGCAATCCCTGTTATTGCGAATAGTATCATCAATCCGTTCACGTCTGCTCTTTTGTGGCTGTTGATTGCCATAAGAGAATGTTTGTTGTCTTGGTGCAAAGTTAACTGAATTAGACTTCCACATTCTAAGCATCGACACTAAAGCTTGCGATGTATTTGCAATAGCTTGACCATTTGACCGAGTCCAAGACTGAGCTGTGTAATGGTCAAAGAATTTCTCTGCTTCTTCTTTCGACAATGCAACAGATGGGTCTTTTGCTAATTTCAAAATTTTGTTTCTGTTTGTTTGACTTATATTAACTCCTAAGTATATACAAGTAATCTTTGGCATTTTAATGTTTGGATTTTGAAGATTCATTATTTTAGCGCCAATTTTAGGAATAAGATTTTCATTAACCATTTTTCTTTTCTCCTAATTTTTTTTATTCTTATAAGCTTTTGCTTAATTGATCCATAAGTATAATTTTTTCTATCAAATTTCTATCCGTATAATAGTAATGATTAGACGCTTCAAAACCAATGCACGCATTTTGATAAACCAATTTTAATAATGCGCATGCATTATCTTTTTCTTCCGCTAAAACATGCTCTATTTCTTTCAAATTATCCTTTTTATTTCTCTTCAAATAAGAAAACTTTGTCTGCAAATAGTCTGACTTAAAGTGTGCATAAGCCGCATCTGCAAAAATTTTCAATGTAAAACTATCCGCCTGTTTACATTCTTCTAACACGTTACAACCTTTCTTCCATTCTTGAAGCAATTTTTCGTATTCGGAATATTCCAAATAATCGCTTGTTGTTAATTGATTTTTCTTTGCCATATCACATATTTGTTTCATTTCTGATTGCAAAGATATAAATAGAAACTGATATTACAAAAGAATATCGAGAAAATCTGTGCATTTGATATAATAATTTTTCTATATCGTTGATAAACAGCATTAAAAAAGGGAGGAAAAAATCCTCCCTAAAATTAGAAGTCTTGCTTAAAGCTGTCGATTGTCATAATCGGTATGCCTAAGCTACGTGCTTTTGTTATTTTACTGGATGTGCCATTTACATCTTTGACTACTAAGTGTGTTGTCTTTTTGCTTACGCCTGAAGCAATGGCTCCACCTTGCGATATAATCAATGCTTCCAAAGCTGAATCTCGTACACCTGAGAAGCACACATTCATGCCGGCATATTTGCCATTTATGTCAACCTGTGCTTTTTTAGGTTTGATGAGTGGAACATTGATTGACTTGACAAATTGGTAGAAAGGCAATACGCCACTCTCAAATGCTTGCTGTGTTTTTGACAACTGATGGTATGCTGGATTGGCAGGAATTAGCGGATAATATTCTAAATTGAAGAACATTTCTGCCATTTCGTCACCCATGTCATCCAATACCTTTTGAGCCTTTACTTTACCTATTCCAGTAAAGCAATCGCTGGCGTGCATAAGAGTAAATACCTCAACGCCCGACTTAATCTTTTGATTGTTGTCAAGAATGATATTTGAAATACTTTCTCCAAAGCCTTCGATATTCATCAGTTCATCAAATGTAATATCGAGCAGCTGAGGGATTGTTGTAAAGCCTGCATTGTAGATTTTACTCAATGTCTCTTCACCAACATTCTCGGCTCCGCATGTAATGTAGAAGAATACCATTTTTGCTAA
>CALFPM010000089.1 GCA_937919155.1 uncultured Clostridia bacterium | reverse complement strand
AAGATGAAGTCTTGCTCCGGTTGCGGCGCAGGTGCGGGCGATGTTGCCCGTGTTCTGGGGAATCTGCGGCTCAACAAGAACAATATTTAAAGTTGGCATTTAATTACATCCTTAAAAAATTTACATTGTTTATGTTCCCTCGCCAGGACAAAATATTAATGAAATTCAATGTATGGGAGGGAAAACAATGTTTATGACTTCAAAAAACATGTCAATGGTAAAGAGCCTCGGCATCGGTCTTGCAGTCGGCACAGCCGCGGCTGTTGCAGGAAGCAAAATGATGACAAGAAGCGGCAAAAGAGCTTGCCGCAAGAGTGCTGCCAAGTGCATGAAAACCGTTGAAGGTATGCTGGACAGCATTTCCATGATGACAAAATAATCAGCTGTTGAAATTGCTCATGGCTTTGTCGGTGTTGCCGTTTACCATCAGTTCGGCGGCACCGCAGGCTTTTTCTGCGGCTTCCCTGAGAAGGGGAATTTCGTCCTTTTTAAAGTTGGAAAGCACCCAGTCTGCGAGCTCATAATCGGGGTGGGGTTTTTCACCCACTCCAAGCTTGATCCGTGGAAAATTGTCGGAATTAAGGTGATAAATAATGCTCTTTATTCCGTTGTGGCCGCCCGCACTGCCCTTGCGCCTGATTCGAAGCTTGCCGCAGGGGAGAGAAATATCGTCAAAAACAACGATTATCTTTTCGGGCGGAATTTTATAGAACGATGCAGCCTGTTTGACTGCCTCGCCGCTGTTATTCATAAATGTCTGCGGCTTCATAAGCAGGCATCTGTGACCGCCAAGCTCGATGACAGCAGTTACGGATTTGAACTGAATTTTGTTTATTTTTGCGCTGCTTTCGTCTGCAAGCAAATCTGCAAAAAGAAAGCCTGCGTTATGGCGAGTGAGTTCGTATTGTTTTCCGGGGTTGCCGAGACCGACAATCAGGTATTCCGGTGGCCCCGAGGGTGTTCTGTTTCTTAAAAATCCCATTATGCAATTCCTTTTTATTCTGTTACTGTATTTACATCAGCGGTTTTACTGCCTACAAACGATGTCATTACATCCGATGAATCGGTTTCTTCAATTACGGATGCGTCTCTGTAAACAATTTTTATATCCATTGCTTCAACAAGAGCTTTTGCCTCGTCTGTTGAAAGGTCGCCGTTATCGCAAAGAATGTTGAAATAAACAGAGGTATTTGAATTGGGTGCAATCTCGTATTCACCGTCAAGGAGCGTGCTGATATAAACGCCGTTCTTGCCGTTTTCCGCAACATCAAGAGCGAAAACGGTTATGGTTTCTTTGGTGGTGTTTTCTATTGTGATGAGTTCGGCATATGTAAGCCATTCTTCGGGGCATTCATAGAATTCTGCTGTTTTTTCTGCACCGAGATGATAATCGTTCTCAAGCACCTTTGTGAATTTTTCGGGGCGGTTCATAAGCGACATAAGTATGTCGGGGCTGTCGCTGAATTCCTCAACGGAAACGGTGACTGCACCTGAATCTTTGTTAGCCGAGAAAAGGAAATATGCGCCTGTACTCAAAGCCGCAACAAGAATTACGGCAACTATTGCAATCAAAGCTTTTTTCATTCGGAAAACCTCCGTTCATTATTATAAATGAATTATGACAGATTTGAAAAGAAAAAACAATAGAATAAATTTATTTTATAAATTATTTTACATATTATTAAAAATCTCCCTGCCTGAGCAAGGAGATTTCTTTGTTATTTATTCTTCGGAGGGATTTGTGAGAATAAATTCAAAATGATCATTTTCATATTTGCAGATGTAATTCTTACCTGCGGAAAGCTTGCCTTCAAGCATTTCTTCGGAGAGCTTATCCTCGATTTTCTGCTGAATGGCTCTTCTCAGAGGTCTTGCGCCGTAAACGGGGTCGAAACCTGCGTTGCCGATAGCTTCAATTGCATCCTTCGAAAATTCAAGACCGATATCAAGTTCTCTGACTCTTTTTGAAAGAGAATCAAGCATTCTTTTGGCAATTTCGTTGATGTCATCTTTGCCCAATCTGTGGAAAACGATAATGTCGTCAACACGGTTTATGAATTCGGGTCTGAACACATTTTTCAGTTCGCCCATGACCGATTCGCGTATGCGCTTTTCGCTTGCGGTTTCGTTGTCGGCAGGGGCAAATCCCATTGTTGCCGCACCGCTTTGTGCAATAAGCTTTGCACCCACATTGGAGGTCATTATGATGACACAGTTTTTGAAGTCAACACGTCTGCCTTGAGAATCGGTGAGAATGCCGTCCTCAAGAATCTGGAGAAGCATATTGAAAACATCGGGATGAGCCTTTTCAATTTCATCAAAAAGCACCACCGAATAAGGTCTGCGGCGCACTTTTTCGGTCAGCTGACCGCCCTCGTCATATCCGACATAGCCGGGAGGCGAGCCAACAAGCCTTGACACTGTGTGTTTTTCCATATATTCGGACATATCCAGGCGAATCATTGCATTTTCATCGCCGAACATTGAGGCAGCAAGAGTTTTGCAAAGCTCTGTTTTACCAACGCCCGTGGGTCCGAGGAAAATGAATGAACCTGTGGGGCGTTTCGGGTCTTTGAGACCTGCTCTGCCTCGTCTGATTGCCCTTGCAACGGCACTGACCGCTTCATCCTGACCCACAATGCGCTTGTGGAGTTCTTCCTCCATGCGGAGCAAACGCTGACTTTCTTCCTGTGTCAGCTGAACAACGGGAATTCCCGTCCACTGTGAAACGATTGCGGCAATTTCCTGCTCCCCGACCTCGCCTGTTGAGCGGTTGCTTTTTTCCTGCCATAGTCTGCGTTCGTTTTCGAGGTCCTGTGCAATCTTGTTTTTCTCGTCACGGATAGCCGCTGCGTGCTCAAAATCCTGAGAATTAACGGCAGCTTCCATTTCTTCGGCCAAGGATTTCAGCTTGCTTTCAAGAGCCTTAAGGTCAGGCGGCGCTGTGAATGCCTTGAGTCTGACTCGGGATGCGGCTTCGTCAACAAGATCAATTGCTTTGTCGGGAAGGTATCTGTCACCGATATATCTTGACGACATTTTAACTGCCGCCAGAATTGCGCCGTCTGTGATTTTGACCTTGTGGTGAGCTTCATATTTATCGCGCAGACCTTTAAGAATTTCAATAGCTTCCGCTTCCGTGGGTTCACCCACCGTAACAGGCTGAAATCTTCTTTCAAGTGCGGCATCCTTTTCGATGTGCTTGCGGTATTCTTCAAGAGTCGTTGCGCCGATAACCTGAATTTCGCCTCTTGCAAGTGAGGGCTTGAGGATGTTTGCCGCGTCAACGGCACCCTCTGCCGAGCCTGCACCGATAAGAGTGTGAACCTCATCAATGAAAAGAATTATATCGCCTGCTTTTTTGACTTCTTCAATGGCATTGCGGATTCTTTCCTCAAAGTCACCTCTGTATTTTGTGCCTGCCACCATGCCAGTAAGGTCAAGGGTGACAATGCGTTTGCTTCTCAGCATTTCAGGCACTTCGCCTGTTGCAATCTTGAGGGCAAGACCCTCTGCGATTGCGGTTTTGCCAACACCGGGTTCGCCGATAAGGCAAGGATTATTTTTGGTTCTTCTGCTGAGAATCTGAATAACCCTCTCAATTTCTTTCTGCCTGCCGATAACGGGGTCGATTTTGCCCTGCATTGCATATACGGTCAGGTCTCTGCCGAACTGACTGAGGGTCGGTGTATCCGATTTTTCTTTTTGTTCTTTTTTGCCGCCGTGAGAATTCGGACTGCTTCCGAGAGCGTTGGTCAGGTCATTAAGCAGGTCCTGAGGCTGAACACCCATTCTGCTCAGAATTTCCGTTGCGGCACCCGTGCCCTCGCGGATAATTCCCATAAGAATATGCTCAGTGCCGATGTAAGAATGCCCCATTCCCTTGCCCTGTGAAATGGCAGTATCAATAATATTTTTTGCTCTGGGAGTCAGGTCGTTCGGCGAAAGAACGGTTGGTGAACCGATGCCGATACTGCTCTTGATAATCGATTCAACTTCGCCGTAAGTCACTTTTCTTGCCGAGAGTGCAGTGTATGCCATGCCGCCTTTTTCCGCAAGAAGGCCAAGCAGGATGTGTTCACTGCCAACATAAGTGTGTCCCAGGTTTTCCGCTGATGTGATTGCGCTGTTGAGCGCATCGTTGGCTTTCTGAGTAAAGCCTGTAAATCTGTACATACATTTTCCCCCTATAATTTATTGTCAGCAGAGGGTCTCCCTTACGGTTTTTGCTCTGTAAGCATCTCTTGCAGAGGGAGAGTCGGCCTGCTCGTTTGCCGCGCTGACAGTTGCAGGCTGCATGCTGACTATAAGCTCATTAAGCTTTTCTATTGATATATCAAAAAGGCCTCTTGCCGCTCCGAGTCTGACCAATGAAGTAAGCTCCATGAATTCATCTGTGCTGAGCAGACGGGCGTTTTTAAGGATACCCAATGCCCTGAACATTTTATCCTCTTCCGCAGGATTTTTTATGATTTCTGCCGCCGCGGCTCTTTCCTGAGCCACAAGCTGAAGCACAATTGATTTAAGGTTGGCAATGGCGGTTTCTTCAGTTATTCCCAGTGTAATCTGATTGCTTATCTGATAAATATCGCCCTTGGAGTGGGTGCCTTCGCCGTAAGCACCGCGGATGGTAAGACCCAGCTTTGAAACAGTGTTGGAGAGCCTTGCCATCTGACCGCAACGGGTGAGTGCGGGGAGATGAAGCATAACCGATGCTCTCATTGCAGTGCCCAGATTTGTGGGGCATTGTGTGAGGTAACCGATCCTCTCGTCAAAGGCATAATTGAGCTTTGCGCCGAGCATATTGTCAAGCTTGTCGGCAATATCATATGCTTCCTCAAGGGCAAGACCTGCTTTCATAACCTGAAGCCTGATATGGTCTTCTTCACAGAGCATTATGCTCACACTTTCATCGTCTGAAAGAACGAATGCACTGCCCTCTTTTTTTGTGGCGAATTCGGGACTGATGAGGTGTCTTTCGGCAAGTGACACTGCCTGAATTCTTGAAAGGTCTTTCATTTCAATGTAACTGAAGCCGTTACCGTCATTTTCGAAAAGTACGCTTCTCACCGCAGAGTTAACCGCGTTTTTGCCTGCAATGTCAAGCTTCGCAGGGAAAGGATAATCGTCAATGTTTCTTGCAAGGCGAATTCTTGTGCTGAGCACAATGTCACCCTGATCGCCTTTTTCAATGTACCACTTACTCATTGTTTTCGCCTCCCTCAAGAGCCTTGATTTCATCTCTGATTTTTGCCGCTTCCTCAAAATTCTGAGCCGCAACGGCCTCGTTCATGGCTGATTTCAGTTTTTCGATTTTTTCTTCTTTGGTTTCCTGCTTCGGCTGTGCAGGAGAGGTAACGGCGGTTTTGCCGCTGTGCTTTATTTTGCCGTGTATTCTCTGAATAGAGGGCAAGAGACGGTCATAAAATGTTCGGTAGCAATCAGAGCAGCCGACCCTGCCGTCACGGACGATTTCATCAAATGATGTTCCGCACTTCGGGCATCTGGGAGATTTGCCCGCAGAAACAGCAGGCTTCACATCGCCGAGAAATCCCCCGAAAAACTCCGAGAGATTCAGACCGAAACCGGAAAACATATCCGAGTAGCCGAGGTGCGATGAGCAGTCGCCGCAAAGATGGCTTTCTGCCATATCGCCGTTTATGATTTGCTTAATGTGGGTTGTTGCTTCGTTTTTACCGCAGTTCTGACATAACATAATCAATCATCCTTCCAATGTAATAAGCATTTGTTTGAGTATTGCCGCGCGGACTCTGTCTTTGAGCGGGGCAGGTATTCTTTTGAGTGAATTTTCGCCTGTTGCGGCAAGAATAAGCTTTGCGCTCTGTGTGCTGATTGCTCTGTTGTGGAGCAGATTCATCACGCTTGCGTGGCAGGTTGCATAGTCGATTGCCTCGCCGATATGGTTTGCAGTGTGCGCTATGAGCGATTCAAGGTTTATTCTTGTTATTTTGATGTAACCTCCGCCGCCGCGCCTGCTTTCAACTATATATCCCTGCTCGGGAGTGAAACGGGATGAGATAACATAATTTATCTGACTCGGCACGCAGCCGAGGGTCTGTGCCAGCTCATTACGCTGAATTTCGGCTCTTCCGTCATCTTCCAGCATTTCGAGCAGCATTCTTGCAATGTCGTTACTTAAACTCATATAATCATCTCTTTCAAAATATAATTCTGACTTTGACTTTCTTTGACTTTAGTTTTATTATAGTCAGGGAAAGTCAAAAGGTCAAAAGTCAGAAAAGGTCAAAATTGTTTGATTATGCGGCAAAAGCTTCGTTTTTCTTTGAATTTCTTTGATTTGCTCTGTTTTTCATTGCTTTTCAGCTTCGAAAAAGTCAGGATTATATATAAAGTATAGACGCAATTTTTTTGACTTATGCTCCGCAATTCTTGCGTTTGGTGAAGAAATGTGTTATTATTCCATAGTCTGAGAAGGTGAATAAATGAAAAAGTCAAAAACAGCATTGGGTATTGCTCTTTCGCTTCTGGGCGGAATATTCTGGGGCTTTTCGGGTTCCTGCGGTCAATACCTGTTTACATATCATTCGGTTGATTCGCGTTGGTTGGTTTCGGTGAGGATGATTGTTTCGGGGGCAATTCTGCTTGGCGCATCAGCGGTGAAACACAAAAAAGAAATTTTTGCTGTCTGGAAAGGCAAGAGCAATTTTATAAGGATGGCGGCATTTACGGTTTTCGGACTTGTAATGTGTCAGTACGCATATTTTACGGCGATTCAGCTTTCGGATGCAGGCACTGCAACGGTGCTGCAGTATCTTTCGCCTGCAATGATACTTGTTTTCCTTTGCGTAAAAAACAAAAAACCGCCTCTGATGAAAGAGACGGTTGCGATTATTCTCGCAATCGGCGGCACATACATAATAGCAACCGGCGGAGCAGGGGGACTTTCAATTTCTGCAGGAGCTCTCATCTGGGGTCTGCTTGCGGGTGTTTTTCTTGCTTGCTATTCCCTCATTCCCGTGCCTTTGCTTAAAATTGCAGACACTCCCACGGTGCTCGGTTGGGGCACATTTATTGGCGGACTTGTTATGCTGCCCGTATTCAGACCCTGGGAAAATATGCCACAAATCACTTTTTCGCTTGTTGCCGCATTGGGCGGAATCATTATATTCGGCACGGTGCTTGCTTATTCATTTTATCTTGAGGGTATTCACCTTATCGGAGCAACAAAGGCGAGCATTATTTCAAGCATTGAACCTGTTGCCGCAACGGTCATATCTGCCCTGTGGCTCGGCACTGAGTTTTCTTTCACGGATATAATAGGATTTATAATGATTATTTCAACAATTTTAATAATATCCATGAAAAAGGAACCGAAGCGATAAAACTTCGGTTCCTTTTTTATGACAGTAAACTTTTGATTTCCATAACAAGAACTGTGATTGCATTTTTTAGACCTGCAAATAATTCTTCAATAAAATTATCATATTCTGCATATGGCTCATAGGTCTGAACTTCAAGCCTTGCATCGCCTTTTTTTACGCTGCCTTCGTAGGTGTAAAGCTCGTTTTCGTAATTTGCGGCGTCATTTTCGTCAATTGTGAAAACTCTGATGCCGTAGGGGCCTGTTTTGGCAAACTCACAGCCGTAGGTCATGCCAAGCTCAATGCCGTCATATGTGCCCGTGTAACCCTCGGTGTGCCAATGTCCGAAATATGCGCCAAGCACATCACCGCATTCTTTCCAGGCTTTGAACTGTGCAGTTGTTTCGGCAGGGGGCGTGAATGCACCTGCATTGTAACCGTTTGCAACCTCTTTGTTAAGGCGGTAGAATTTGTCGCCTTCAAGTCTTGCGCCTTCGTCCCACATGTTACATTCTTCAAAAAGATATCCCAAATCGTTTGTGGGGACATGCTGGAAAAGGATTGAGGGAACGGGATTGCCGCTGTTTTCTTCCGTCAGTGCCGCACTTTCGGTTTTGTACCACTCAATCTGTTCTTCGGTTACACCGCCTGATTTTGAGTCCATAAGCCAGATGTTGAACATGGTTTTATCAGAATTGCTTGATTTTATTTCAAGGTTAAAGTCGATTCTGCCGTCTTGGTCATTGCTTTCGTCAAATACAATGCAGTTTTCATATTCTGCATATATTTTCAGCCAATCTTCGTTTGTGACGCCGCTTGCATAGTCATTGTTGCCCTGACAAACGGTGAACGGAATATTTCTGCTTTCCGCTTCCGCAAAAACTGCGGCACAGGCGGTCTTTACATTTTCGAGAGTTTCTTCATAAGTGCCGACTTCAACGCCCTCTCTCAGACTTTCGCCGTCAATGCCGAGGTCGCCGATGCGGCTGTCCTCAACAATGTCACCCGTGAAAACAATAAGATCGGGATTGGTCTGCTCAATGGAAATCTTAATAAGATTGACCATGTCGTATGCAGGATAATGGTCATCCTGAGGGTCGCTTATCTGCAGGACGGTGAATTTTCCGTCATCGCCGAATCTCAGCTCGCTATCCTGCGCAGATGCGCTGACGCAGAATGAAAACAGCAAGGAAACGGCAAGCAGTATGCTTATAATTTTTTTCATTATTTTCTCCTTAATATTTATCCATGCTTTCAACATCAAGCACGAACACGGTTGCACCGCCAACAGTAACTTCTTCTTCAAGGCTGTTTTTCTGCAGACCTCTGCCGAGAGAATCCGTTGTCATTGCAATCTTATTTCTTGTCATTGAATATTCACGGATGATTTCCTTGGCTCTTGCAACCTTGTCGTCCTCTGCACCGATGAGCAGAGTGGTGTTGCCTATCATAAGGAAACCGCCTGTTGTGGAAAGTTTTGTTACACTGTAATTTTCTCTTGTGAGAGTTGCGGATACAACCGCGCTGTCGTCATTGTTGACTATTGCAAGAATAAGTTTCATTTCTGTATCGTCCTTTCATTACATATCGGGGAGTATAAGCTTCTGACTGCGCTTGTCAAGGTCATAAATATTGGGAATTTCGTAGCGGTTATCATTGCCGTCCTTGATGAGAATGCGCTTGTCGTAAAACATTTTCATTGACTGGATGTGGTTGATAATTTCAAAGGTGTAGTTACCTCTGTCAGTTTCAACATTCCAGAGCCATATGCGGTGTTTTTCGCTGCGGCTGATAAGCCTTGTGATTTTTGGGATTCTGTAGTATTCCTCAAGGCAACCGAGCAGAAGGTTGCGCTGAGTTTCTTCCATATTATCAAGCTTGCGGAGAATGAACTGCTCTTCGCCGTTTTCGTCAAGGAAGGTTATGTATTCCGAATGACCGCTGACGGGGAAAAGCCTCCTCGGCTCAAGATTGCAGAGCTTTTCGCCTGTGAAGAATTCAACATCGCAGAAGATTTTGTCTTTTACGGTCAGGTGTATTTCGTTGCCGTCAATAAAATTTCGTGCCATATGAATCCCTCCTTATTCAAAGTTTTCAGCGGCTTTTTCTGCCGCAACTTTTTCGCTCATTGACTGAATGTTGATGAGCTTGTAATACTTGCCCTTGAGTGCCATCAGTTCTTCGGGAGTGCCGAATTCAATGATGTTACCCTTGTCAACAACAATGATTTTGTTTGCTTTGCGCAGTGTTGAAAGTCTGTGAGCAATCATCAGGGTTGTTCTGCCTCTGATAAGGCGGTTGATAGCGTCCTGAATCAGTTTTTCTGTTTCAGAGTCAACGGCGGATGTTGCCTCGTCAAAAATAAGCACACCGGGATTCTTAAGCACTGCTCTTGCAATTGAAAGCCTTTGCTTTTCACCGCCCGAAAGACCAACGCCTCTTTCACCCAGCATTGTGTCATAAGCATCGGGCAGACGGGAAATAAAGCCGTGTGCATTTGCGATATCTGCGGCATTGAGCACCTGCTCGGGGTGCGCGCCTGGCACTGAATATGCGATATTGTTGAAAATTGTGTCTCTGAACATCATAGGCTCCTGCTGAACATAACCTATCTGCGAGCGGTAGTAGCTCATATCAATATCCTTGATGTTCACATCGTCAACGAAAATTTCGCCTTCGTAGTCATCGTAGAAACGCATCAGCAGGTTGATGAGGGTTGATTTGCCTGAACCCGTTGTGCCTACGATACCAACAACATCACCGGGATTGATAACAAAGTTGACATCGTTGAGAACTTTCTTTGAACGGTCAAATGAGAAGTTGACATTGCGGAATTCAATCTTGCCCTTAATCATATCAAGGGTTTTATCCTTGCCGAAGTCGTGCTCGGGTTCTGCGTTGATAATATCCATAATCTTCTCTGTTGAAGCCAGCGCATTCTGATAAGAGTCGCTGAGATTGGCAAAGAAGTTGACAGGATTGTAGAACATACTTGTGTATGAAATGAATGAAACAAGAATACCGAGAGAAAGCCTTTCGGGGGTGTCGATTACCATATTGCCGCCCACAAACCAGATAATTACTGAGCCGCAGGTGATAAGGAAAGTAATCACATTGGGGAATATTGCGGAAACCTTACCCGCTTTTTTGTCTTCATAAAGCCAGTCGTCAACCTGTCTGCTGAAGTTCTTGACAGCCTTTTCCTCACTTGAGAATGACTTGACGATTCTGATTGCAGGAATGGTGTCCGAAAGAATTGTTGAAATGGCAACGCCTCTGCGCCATATGCGGCGGTAAAGGGGGCCAATCTTTTTGCCGAAGTAACGGCTGCAGCAAACAACAATGGGAACTGGTGTGAGCGAAAGGAGGGTCAGCCTCCAGTTCATGCACATCATAATCACGATAATGCCTATCATTGTGAAAAGCTGAACAACAGCTTCCTGAGTGATTCTCAGCATAAACTGCTGAAGCACCGTTGTGTCCGAATTGACTCGGTTGATAACCGAGCCCGTTGAAGTCTTGTCATAGAACTTCATGGGCAGATACTGTGCTTTTGCGTAAATTTCCTTTTTAAGGTCGGCAATGATTCCGTCACCTGCAATTCGCAGATGATATGCGCGCAAAGCACCGATGCCGTATTGAATAACATAAATCAGAAGAAGAAATGCAATAACGGCAATCAGCATCTTTTTGTCGCCGCCGGGGATAACCGAGTCAACCATAAGACTTGTTACATAGGGCGGAACAAGCGCCGCAACTGTTGTTACAACCGAAAGGAAGATGCAAAAAGTGAGCTTGCCTGCATAGGGCTTGATGTAGCGCAGCATTGTGGATGCAATTTTGCCCTTGCCCTGGCAGTTAAGGCAGTCTGCATTGGGAGATGGCAGTTTTCTGCCGCACTTGGGGCAGAATGAACGCAGATTTCGGAATGTGCCTTCAACGGCGGCAAATCTTTCCTCAACGCTTTCTCCCTCTTTGACTTTTGTGATAAAGTCGGCGGCGGCATCGCAGATATCCGCCATTGCAAAGGTGAAGCGCATAAGGTCAACGGACGAGCCACCCGTGGTGACCGCCTTGAGCACTGCGTTGCCGTACATTCTTTTGACGCTGATTTTGCTTATGTTTGCAAAATCAAGGCTGAAAAAACCGCCCTCAAAACCGTTGCCGATTGCAAGAATCCTGTTTTCGGTAACATAAACCGCACCCTCGCCGTAACAACTGTCAAGCTCAAGGTCACCCACAACCGCAAACAACGGCTGCTCCTTGCCCTTGAACTGATTTTCGGCAATTTTTAAAATTTCTTTGCTGGCGGGTTTGTTAATCAGCAGATTTTTCGGAATCATTTCTTTCCCTCCTGACTTACTGATTTTGTCTGCATTATAGGTTTATTTTATATATAAGTCAACACCCCGAAACAACTTTTTTCAATTTTGTTAAATTGACCAAATTGAGAGGTCTTATATTGTGTTTTTGACCAAAACAAAATTCCTTTCCGCAGGGAAAGGCATAGTTGTTTCATATGAATTTTTCGGAGTTTTTCTTTATGAATTTGCCTGCAGCTTCGCAGATTGTATCAGCGGTAACAAGCTGTGCAAATTCTGTATCGTATTTGTCGATTTCTTCGGGAATGAAGGATGTTGTTTCGTTTTCAGGGTCGTATGCATTGTATTCTTCGCTGAATATTTCAGCCTCTCTGCCACCGAAAAGGCGCGCAAAGCCTGCAAATGCGGCGCCTGTCAGAGGTTGACCGTTAGCCTTGAAAAATCCGCTGAGTTTTTCGCTGCCGTCCTCAACAACAAATGAAAGGGCATAGATTTCTTTCTGCTCATCAGTCAGCTTTTCAAATTCGCCGTTCATATCTGCGGCATCGGAAATTCTTTTTTGAAGATTGAGTGCAACGCCCTTGAAAAGTTTTGCAGGGTCGGCACTATCAACGAGAGACTGTGTGAGCACGGAAAATTCATTGCGCAAAAGGTTTTCTTCCTTAAGCTTTTTGATGACGGCTTCGTTTGCCTTGTATCTTTTTGAGCTTGCGGCGCCTGCTTTTATGCACACGAAAACCGTGATAACAATAAGCACGCCGAGGATGACAAACCAATAAGGATGCTCAAGCATGTATGCCATAATTAATCCTCCTGAATAAGTAATTTATAAATATCGCCTTTTTTGAATCCGCATTCTTTTGCGGCGGTTTTGGCGGCATCGCTTTTGCTTTCGCCGTCAGAAACAAGTGCTTTTGCGTATTTCACCGCCTGCTCAAGGGTCATTTCTTCTTTGTCTTCTTCGGGGGCGCCGCCGATAATGAGAACAATTTCGCCTTTAAGAGGTTCTTCAGAGTATTTTTCTGCCGCGGCGCAAAGGGTTGTGCGGATAACTTGTTCGTGAATTTTGGTGATTTCACGGACTATTGCGATTTCTCTGTCACCCAATGCTTTTGCAAGGTCAGTGAGAGTCTGTGCGAGCTTGTGGGGCGCTTCGTAGAAAATCATTGTTCGTCTTTCGCCTGTCAGGGAGCTTATATGCTCGCGTCTTTCGCTTTTTTCAACGGGTAAAAAGCCTTCAAAAGTGAAACGCCTTGACGGCATACCCGACAGCGCAAGTGCTGTTGTGAATGCGCAGGGTCCGGGCACGGATTCAACCTTAACTCCGTTTTCGTGGCAGAGCTTTACCAGATCTTCGCCGGGGTCAGATATTGCAGGCATTCCCGCATCGGTAACCAGTGCGCAGTTTTCACCTGTAAGCAGTCTTTGAAGAATGGCAGGGCCTCTCTCAAAGCGGTTGTGCTCAAAATAGCTGACCATAGGTTTCTTTATTTCGAATCGGTTGAGAAGCTTCAGCGTAACTCTTGTGTCTTCGGCGGCAATGAAGTCGCAGTTTTCAAGAGTTTCGATTGCTCTGGATGAAAAATCACCGAGGTTTCCGATGGGTGTGCCGACAACAAAAAGTGTTCCGCTCAAGTGTTTTCACCTCTGTTTTCCAAAAGATAATCGCCGTAGATTTT
>CALFPM010000088.1 GCA_937919155.1 uncultured Clostridia bacterium | reverse complement strand
ATGATGGAAATGGCAATTTACGAGAAGATTATACTTCTGATAACGTTCATATTTTAGCAAAATACTACGCAGAGTGGGCAGAGTGGTTCTGTCAAAATACAATTGTGAAAGAGTAATCAAATGAAACGAGTTGTTGAACAAGATATTAGTTTAATATTAAAGAAATTATTCTATAAAGTAAAAGAAAATGGACTCGATTTAACGATAGATGGGATTCCTGCCTACAATCCTAAAGCTCAATTTGTTGGCGGAATTCTCATCAATACATCCTGTTATACAGCATTAGAACTTTTAAAAGATGAGGAAAGGCTGAAAAGGTTTCCTACACCGTAATCAATTATTGCAATCATTATAAAATTCCTTTCGTTGAGGGAATTTCGCCGCCGAGAGTTTTGTCCTCAAAAACTGCCTTGCAGAGCGCTCTGCCGACTGCTTTGAAAATACCTTCGATTATGTGGTGGCTGTTTTTGCCCTCAAGCTGTTTGATGTGGAGAGTTATGTCGCTGTTGCGGACAAATGAAATGAAGAATTCCTCAACAAGCTCCGTGTCCATTCCGCCGACCGCAGGGGTGGGAATCTGAACATCATAGTTGAGATATGCTCTGCCGCTGATGTCGATGCTGGCAAGGATAAGTGTTTCGTCCATAGGCAGAAGAATGCTGCCGTAGCGTGAAATGCCGCGCTTTTCGCCGATTGCTTTTGCAAATGCCTGACCCATCACAATGCCAACATCCTCAACTGTGTGGTGATAGTCAACATGAGTGTCGCCAACACATTTAACCGTTAAATCCATTCTGCCGTGGCGAGCAAAAAGCTCCAGCATATGGTCAAGGAAACCGCAACCCGTGTTAATCTCGTTTTTGCCCGTGCCGTCAAGATTAAGGGTCATTTCAATGTCGGTTTCGTTTGTCTTTCTTTTGATTTCGGCTTCTCTCATCTTATAATCTCCTTTATCGCATCAACAAGGGTCTGCATTTCTTCGTCTGTGCCCACCGTGATGCGCAGGTAATTGTCAATCTTTGCTTTGTTGAAATATCGGATAAGAATGCCCTTTGCGCGGAGCTCCGCCGCAAGCTGAGCCGCAGGCATCTTGTCACTTGATGCAAAAATGAAGTTTGCCTTTGACTGAGTGCAGGTGAAACCGAGCTCGCGGAGCTGAGCCATGGTCTTTTCTCTTGTGGCAACGATTTTTGCAATTTTATCGTCATAATATTCATTATCCGCAATAGCCGCAGCCGCCGCTTTGATTGAAAGGGTGTTGATATTATAGGGATTGAATGAATATTTCAGCTTGTTAAGGTCATCAATGATTTCCTTTGAGCCGATGCCGAAGCCCACACGCAGACCTGCAAGTGAATGGCTTTTTGAGAATGTTCTTGTAACAAGCAGGTTGCCGTATTTATTGACAAGCTCCATGCAGCTTTCGCCGCAGAATGCCATATATGCCTCGTCCATAATAACAATGTTATCAGGGTTTGACGCAACGATTTTCTCAACCTCGTCAAAGGTGAGGGCAAGACCCGTGGGAGCATTGGGGTTTGCGATAACAATGTTCTTGCCCTTGCCGATATAGTCGTTTGCATCGATTGAAAAGTCGTCCTTGAGGGGAATCTGCTCCAGCTCAACGCCGAAGATATCCGCATAAACGGGGTAGAAACCGTAGGAAATTTCGGGGCAGCAAAGCTTGCCGCCTCTGCCGCAGAATCCCATAAT
This sequence comes from uncultured Clostridia bacterium, assembly GCA_937919155.1. Lineage (GTDB taxonomy): Bacteria > Bacillota > Clostridia > Oscillospirales > Acutalibacteraceae > CAG-177. Next base: position 2,861 of record CALFPM010000088.1, on the reverse strand, counting down.
CGCAAATGCAAGCACATCATCGGAGCCGTTGCCGCAGAACACCATATCCGCCGTTACGCCGAACTGCTCTGCAATGGCATTGCGGAGCTCCTTGAGTTCGGGGTCGGAGTAGAGGTTGAGTTTATCAATAACTTCCTCGCTCAGCACTTCCTTTACCCTCGGAGAGGGGGGAAAGGGGGATTCGTTTGTGTTCAGTTTTATAACCTTGACATTCACCTGCTCGCCCGGAGTGTAGGGGACAAGTGAATCGTAATTCTTTGAAAGAAATCTGCTCATGGGGTCACCTTAATCCTCAAATCTTATTGCCGCGCTCTTGCCGTGGGCGTGAAGTCCCTCGCGGTTTGCGAAAAGCACAATGTTATCCTTGACTTCGCCGAGCGCCTCTTTTGTGTAGTAGATATACTGTGATTTTTTCACGAAATCGTCAACAGAAAGAGGTGAGCTGAATCTTGCCGTGCCTGAGGTGGGCAGGGTGTGGTTTGTGCCTGCAAGGTAATCGCCGAGAGCCTCGGGAGTGTTCTTGCCAAGGAAGATTGAGCCTGCGTTTGTGAGCTTGTCAAGAAGAGCGAAAGGCTCGTCAACGCATACTTCAAGATGCTCGGGAGCAATTTCGTTGGCAATTTCAACGCCCTGCTCAAGGTTGTTTGCAATAATGATTTTGCCGTTTGTGTCGATGGATGCCCTTGCAATTTCCTGACGGGGGAGCAGGGGAATCTGTCTTTCAAGCTCATCACGCACCGCATATGCGAGAGCCTCGCTGTCGGTAACAAGCACAGCGCTTGCAAGCTTGTCGTGCTCAGCCTGTGAAAGCAGGTCAGCCGCAACGTAAACGGGGTTGCAAGTGCCGTCTGCAAGCACAAGGATTTCGCTGGGGCCTGCAATCATATCGATGTCCACAAGACCGTAGAGCATTCTCTTTGCCGTTGCAACAAACACATTGCCGGGGCCGACAACCTTGTCTGCCTTGGGCACGCTTTCAGTGCCGTATGCAAGGGCGGCAACTGCCTGAGCACCGCCTGTTTTGATGATTGTGTCAACTCCCGCAACCTTTGCGGCGCAAAGGATAGCTGAGGGGATGTTGCCCTGCTTGTCGGGAGGAGTAACCATTATGATTTCTTTAACGCCTGCAATTTTTGCAGGGATTGCATTCATAAGCACGGTTGAGGGATAGCTTGCCGTGCCGCCGGGTACATAAATACCGACCTTTTCAATAGGAGTGATTTTCTGACCCGATACGGTGCCGTTTTCGCCTCTGATTTCAAAGCCCTTGCGAAGCTGCTTTTCGTGGAATGCCCATATGTTTTTCTTTGCAAGCTCAAGGGTTTCGATGAGCGCCTTGTCTTCGTTTTCATATGCAGCATCGATTTCCGCCTGAGTAACGCGGAGGTTTTCGGGGCATACGCCGTCAAACTTTGCACTGTATTCCCTGAGGGCGGCATCGCCGTTTTCCCTTACATTCTTTATGATATCCGCAACGATTGCCTCAACGCCGCTTTCAAGCTTGATGTCACGGGTGAGGATTTCGCTTTTTTCGGCGGAATCTATGTTGATAATTTTAATCATTTTGCCAGCTCCTTTTCAAGCTTTTCCATCAGGCGGTCAATATCCGCACCCTTGAATTTATAGGATGACTTATTTGCAATAAGTCTTGCGCTGATGGGCATAATCTGCTCGTATACACGCAGGTTGTTTTCCTTGAGTGTTTTACCCGATTCAACGATGTCAACAATAACATCCGTCAGACCAAGCAGGGGAGCAATTTCGATTGAGCCGTTAAGCTTGATGATTTCGATTTCTCTGTTGAGTGAAATATAGTAATTCTTTGCGATATTAACAAATTTTGTGGCAACTCGGAGAGGTCTGTCAAAATCCTCAACATAATCGTTGGGAGCGGCAACGCACATATTGCACTTGCCCAGACCAAGGTCGAGAAGCTCGTAAATATCAAAGTCGCCTTCTTCAAGGATATCTTTGCCCACAACGCCGATATCCGCCGCGCCGTGTGCAATGTAAATGGCAACATCGGAGGGCTTTACGAGAAGATAGCGCACACCGTTTTCTTCGTTTTCAAAAACAAGCTTGCGGTTGTCGCTGTAAATTTCGCTGCAGTCATAGCCGATTGATGCGAAAAGCTCATAGACCTTGTCGCCCAGTCTGCCTTTGGGTAAAGCTATATTCAGCATGCCGTTACCTCCCTTAATGCGCCGTTTTCAAATGCATAAACTGTTTTTGCTCTGTATCCCTCGGGCATAGTGTGCTCAACGCGCACGGAAAATCCCTTGTCAATAAAGCTTTCAACAAGTGCAAGCAGGCTTTCACTTCTGTTTGCCGAGTCGAAAAGAATAAGAATATCGCTGTCAAAGTCGCGCTTTTTCTTGTAGTAAAGATTAAGATTATCAAGATAAACCGCACCCGATTTTTCATATATATCAAAAAGATTGTGAATCTGAATATTATAGCGGTCAAGACCCTTGCAGAGCACTCCGTCCTGAAAAAGACCCTTGACGGTTTCAAGAAGCAGGGTTGATGCGCTGCTGAATTTATCCTTGACAGCAAAGCTTTCGCAGATAAAAAGCATTGCGTCCTGTGCATAATCAAAGATACTGCAGCAGTCGGGATAAATCAGCGGCAGATATTTATCGAGAGAAGAAAGACGGATTCCGTCGTTCATTTTTGCGATGTCATCGTTGAGATTCTTAAGTGCTTCGCCCTTGATTTTGTTCTCTGCAATGTGCTTTTCGATAAGTGCGGTGAGCATTTCGGGAGAGCAGAGAATTTCACGGGCAGGGGTTATGCGGATTTCGTCAACCGAATCGGTTCTTCTTTGTGTTTCGGGATCGAAGTATGAAAGGTCTTTACCT
>CALFPM010000087.1 GCA_937919155.1 uncultured Clostridia bacterium | reverse complement strand
TTTGATCAATTATATAAACAAGAGCCAGAGGATAGACTATATCCTGAGGATAGGATTTTAACTGAAACAAAAGTGCTTGCCGATAAGTTCGGCGTTTCTCATCTTATTGATTTTCATCCCTTCAACGCGCAGGTTCACAGTGAAATCATTAGTGACGCAATGTATGCGAATTCATCCGACTACGAAGGAATGTCCAATGCAATGCTTGAAGCAATGGCAATCGGAATGCCTGTTATATGCACAGACTGCCCTATCGGCGGTGCAAATGCCGTAATTAAAAGCGGCGAAAACGGTATCCTTACTCCTGTAGGAGATGCAAACGCCATCTGCAAAGCAATGATTAAGATTGCAGACGATAAAGATTTTTCGGACAAACTCTCGCACAACGCCGCCAAAATCAGATTCGAACTTTCTCTTGAAAACACAGCAAAAAAATGGATGGAGCTGTTATAAATGAAAAAACAATTGCTTATAGTTGCCCATCATATGACTATCGGTGGAGTACAGAAAACATTGATTTCCGCATCCAAAGCATTGGATTACGAAAAATATGATGTAACTCTGTATCTGAGAAAAAACCGTACGGATATTCTGGATTATGTTGATAAACGTGTTAAGGTCATAATCAACAAAGACCCTCATCACTACTATCGAAAGCCTTATGCTTTGTTGCTTCAGTTCAAAATATGGTTGAGCAAGCGTCTTGGCGAAAAACACCTTGAGGCAGCTTTCAGCAATGAATTGGCAGACAGAATCAGAGAAGATTCAATGAAATACGAGCATAAGAAGTATTTTCGCAATAAAAAATACGATATTGCCATTGCATATGTTCAAGGCTACACTTCTCTTTTTGTAAACAAATACGTCACCGCTGATGAAAAAATTGTTTTTTATCACACAAGCACCGATGATCAACACGAAGTTCACGAACTTGTCTTACCCGGATTTGATAAAATCGTTGCACTTCACGAAGATCAAAAAATGCTTTTGAGCAAATGGTATCCGCGACACGCTGACAAAATAAGCGTTGTTGAAAATTATACAGATAAAGAAACCATTATCGCTCAAAGCAAAGAAAAAAAGATTTCCATACCCAAAGGCAAAACTGTTCTTTGCTCATGCGGACGATTTGCATCTGTAAAAGGATTCGACCTTGCTGTTGAGAGCGCAAAAATCCTCAAAGACAACGGTGTTGATTTCATCTGGTATTTCGTTGGCGACGGTCCCGAAAGAAAACGCCTTGAAAATATGATTACCGATTACGGTCTTGAAAACAATATTATTATCACGGGTATGCAGAAAAACCCCTATCCCTATATCGCAGCATGTGATATTTATATTCAGCCTTCGTATGAGGAAGCAGTGGGACTTACTATACTTGAAGCGCACAGACTCAATAAGCCTGTTGTTTCAACAGCAACTGTAGGCGGACAAAAGCTGATTGTCAACAATCAAAACGGTATTATATGCGAAATAACTCACGAGGCACTCGCCGAAAGCATAAGTCCACTTATAGCCGATAAAAAAGCCTATTCAAATATTGTAAAAAATCTCGAAAGCACAGACTATTCCCACGAATTTAAAAAATACAAAGAACAATGGAAAACTCTTTTGGAGGGGTAAAATGAAAAAAATAGTTATAATTTTACCGTCTATTCAACATGGTGGTTTACAGCGTTCATTATTAGAAGCATTGAACGTTATTGATACAACAAAGTATGATATAACCGTTTATGCATATAGTCATTACAATCCTTTGGCTGAATCGTTGCCCAAAGATGTAAAAGTGATTATCGACACTGACAAATCCCATTATGTAAGAAAACCCGTATCCATTTTTTTGCATATTGCTTTGTTGCTTTCAAAAATTTTCAGAAGTAAAAAAAATATTGAAAAGTATTCTAAAAAAATAAAAGGATACCTTCACAGCGAAAAAGCAAAATACCCTGCAAAAAATTATTTTTCGCAGGGCGTTGATGTTGCAATTTCTTATGCTATGGGTTTATGTACTCAAATGGCATTAAATATAAAAGCTGACAAACACTATGTTTTTTTTCACAGCAGCGATCCCAATTTTCACCGAAATTTGTCAGATAAGTACTTTAAAGACTTCGACAACATTATTGCCGTTGGGGAAAATGTTCAGAAAATGTTAAAGGAAAATTTTCCTGTAGAAAAAGAAAAAATAGGTTTAATAAAAAATTATATTGATTCAGAAAATGTAGAAAAATTAGCCGATGAATATACAGTTGACACCCTTACAGATGATAAAAGAGTAATAATTACATCGGTAATTCGTGTTGATAAAGAAAAAGGAGCCGATTTGATAGTATCATCCGCAGCAAAACTTAAAGAATGCGGGGTATCGTTTAAATGGTATATCGTAGGCGACGGTGCGCAGCGCGATGAAATAGAAGCACAAATTCAGGCAAATAATCTTGCGGGAAACGTTGTTATTACCGGTTACAAAGAAAATCCTTATCCTTATGTAAAGGCTTGTAATATTTTTGTTCATCCGACATATGAAGAATCCTTCGGTCTTGCAATATTAGAAGCACTTATTTTAGGGAAAATGGTTGTAAGCACAGAAACTATGGGCGCCAAAGAAGTTTTAAATAATGGCGAATTTGGAACTTTAGTCCCGATAAACTCGGAAGCAATTGCTATTGCGGTAGCAGATATTGTTGATGATTTGAAGTATGGATGCTTGATACGCCAAACATATAAATACAACAATGAGCATCATAAAATCACTTATAAACAAAAATGGGAATCAATTCTTGATGGCGGAAAATTGCCGTAATTGATGAATTTTTAATCTTTATTTGAGGGATATTGGAGAAAAATTATGACAAAAGATCTGATTTCAGTTGTAATGAGCAATTACAACACTGATGAATTATATTTAAGAGCTTCAATAGAAAGTATACTTAATCAGACTTACGAAAACTTTGAGTTTATAATAGTTGACGATTGCTCCACCGATAATTCACTTAATGTTATAGAATCATACAGTGATAAACGTATTAAATTGATAAAAAACAAGCAAAATATGGGGCTTACCAAATCACTCAATATCGCCATTAAAGAGGCAAAAGGTGAGTTTATCGCCCGTATGGATGCGGATGATATTTCTTTGCCTCAGAGATTCGAAAAACAGGTTGAATTTTTAACATCAAACCATAAATATATTGCTTGCGGTACAGCAATTAAAATCATAGGTGGACATAAAGAAGGAAAAATAATTCATCGTACTATACCGGATATTGAAACATTCAGAATATATCTTTTGTTTGGAAATTATCCCAACATCGCTCATCCTACAGCAATGTTCAATCATTCACTTTTGAAGAAATATAATATTGAATATGACGAAAATTGTCTTTTGGCACAAGATTATAAAATGTGGGTTAGTTGCAGCAAATACGCACCCTGTTACAACATAGATGAAGTTTTACTTCAGTATCGTGTACATGATAAAGCGGTATCAATTGAAAAACAGCAGCTTCAAAATGATATAGCAACACAAATCATTACAGAGCAATTACAAGCATTGGAAGTATCTTGTGATGATGAAATTTTAGAAATACATAGAAATTTTCTGCTTGAACGAAAAGAATATAATTTGAAATTCAAAAAATGGATAAAAAAGCTTATTGCACGAAACAAAATATATAAAGTATATAATAGTCATAAGTTGAAAACAATCTTATGGCAGCGTTGGGCAGAGATTTCCTATTTTGCATTAGCAAAAACTCGCAATCCGATAAAGATGATAAAAATATTGGTAAATACTCCGATAAGATATTGGAATAGACTTTTTGAAACTTATAAAAACAGACATATAAAGGGTGAAAGAATATGAAAAATGATATTGCTGTCAGTATTATAGTTCCAATTTATAATGCGGAAAAATTTCTTGTTAAATGCCTTGACAGTGTTGTGAATCAGACACTTAAGAATGTTGAAATTATTTTTGTGGACGATGGATCTACAGATGGTTCTTCAGAAATTTGTAAAAGTTATGCAGAGAAAGATGAAAGAATAATCTATTTCAAAAAAGAAAATGAAGGTCTTGCTGCTGCGCGTCAGGACGGAATGGAACGGGCAAGCGGAGAATATATTGGTTTTGTTGACTCGGATGACTGGCTTGAACTTAATATGTACGAAAGAATGTATGCCGTCGCAAAAGAAAATGACGCAGACGTTGTTTTTTGTAATTGCTACAATGATGATTCTGACAAAAATTCATATTATCTTGAGCCAGGTATATATGACCGAAATGCTATTGAAGAAAAAATTCTTTCGCGGTCGTTAGCATGCATTTCATCAGGAGGCGGTAACTCTGTTATCAGATGGTGTAATTGGCTTCGGCTGTATCGAAGATCTTTAATCATAGAAAACAACATTAAATTTGGCAGAGGATTCAGAAGAAGCCAGGATTTGCAGCTTACATTTGAAACTGCACTATATGCACAAAAATATATATCTATAAATGATGAATATTTATACCACAATCGAACTGACAGTAACGGAAATTCATTGTCCCGTGGATACACAAAAAATTATTGGAAACTTATAAGACCCCTTATAGACAAATTGTATGAGGATGTAGAAAATTATAAAAAACAGGATTTAAGCAACCAGATGCACTTGTGCGCATTCTTTTTTGCTGAAAACGGAATCAGGAACGAATGTAACAGTAAAATAATCTCTTTAAAAGATAAAGTGAAAAATATTAATGCCATAATGAATGATGAAGTTGTAAAAAACGCTGTAAAATTTGTAGATTACAAAAAGCTCAATAAGTATTATAGTATGATATATTTATCGCTTTTCAAAAATTCAGGTCTTATAGTTTTGTTGAACTATAAATTATTCTTTATAAACCGAAACAAAATCAGACCTATAATAACCAAATTTGCTCAAACAAAATTAGGCAAACTATTACTTAAAATAAAGCACGGTAAGGCAAGCTGATTTTGTTAAAGTGAAAAATAAAGTCGGTGGAGTAATGAAACACATTGTTTTTGTTGTAGGTAACTACAAAAATGGCGGTGTTCCTATGCGAACAACTAACCTTGCAAATGAATTTGCAAAACAGGGATATCGCTCAACAATTCTTGTTACAAAAGATATTGCAGAAAATATTTTCTTTGAGTGTCACGAAAATGTCAACATAGTATCACTCAAAGAATATGTGTCCGCTCATTCAAGCGATAAATCCGTAGAAAATAACAATAAAAAAAGAAACCACAGGATACATTTTTTGAAATATCTTAGATATATTTCAAAAAGATTTCCGAAATGGGACAAAAAGCTTGCCTTTGAAATAAGGGGATTAAGGCATAGTGAAAATCTTTCTGCATTTATTGTCAATAATTCGGATTGTGTATATATTCCTTTCGGTATTTCTTACTTCGGAGACGTTTTTTATGCTTCAAAAGGTACAAAAGCAAAAATAATTTATGCTGAAAAAAATGCACCTGAAGTTGAATTTCCTGCTGATATAAACGAAAGAGAACGTCTTATCAAAATGCTATCAGAAGCTGATGGCGCAGTTTTACAAACTCAAGATGAACTTAAGTTTTATAATGGAAAGCTGAAAAATGCTATTGTTATCAATAATCCTGTAAAAGCCAATCTTCCCGAACCGTTTAACGGCGAAAGGCGAAAAGTTGTTGTTGATTTCTGCAGAATTGCCGAACAGAAAAACATTCCATTGATGATTAATGCTTTTATAGAATTTCACAAATCTCATCCTGATTTCTCTCTTGAGATTTACGGTAACACCGTTGAAGAAATTGAGGAAGATTTGAAAGCAAAATATCTTGAAATGATTTCGTCACTGAGTGCAGAGGAATACATTAAAATTCTTCCACCCAGAGCAGATATTCACTCCGTTGTGCGTGACTGTGCAATGTTTGTTTCATCTTCCGATTTTGAAGGTTTATCGAATTCAATGTCGGAAGCATTGGCAATAGGTATGCCCTGTGTTTGCACGGACTGTCTCGGAGGCGGCGCAAGAGAAATGATAACAGACGGTGAAAATGGTCTGCTTGTACCAATGAACGATGCAAATGCACTTGCTCAGGCAATGTGCCGTATGGCTGATGATAAGGAGTTTTCAAGAAAATGCTCTGAAAATGCCGCAAAGGTACGCGAAAGTCATAAGGTTGAAACCATTGCCGGTAAATGGTTAGAGGCAATAGAAAAATTTATATGAACTCAAGAGGTAAATATGAAGGGTAAGTTTTTAAAAAGAAAACTTAATAAATTCAGAAAACAATCAAAAGAAAAAATCGAAAAGTTTTTTTTTGAAATCAAACGTTTTTTTGTGAAAAGATCAATAAAAAACAAGGATTTCTCAATTATCTCAAACAACTGTTGGGCAGGAAGATTATATCAGTATCTTGATATGCCGTATCTCTCCCCCACTGCAGGGCTGTATTTCTTTGCCCCCGACTACATAAAGTTTGTTTCGGATTTAAGAAGATACCTAGACACGCCTCTGCTCTTTATCGCCCCCGAAGAATCAAAATATTATGAAGAAATAAAAAGGCGAAACCAAATAAATAAGCCCATTGGCATTCTTGACGATGTTGAAATCGTTTTTCTTCACTACAAATCCAAAGAAGAAGCTGAAGAAAAATGGAACAGACGTAAAGAGAGAGTTAATTTCGATAACATTATTCTGAAATTTTCCAGGATGGACTTGTGTACCGAAAAAGAAATCGAAGAGTTTGACAAGCTTTCATTCGAAAACAAATTTGTTCTCAATAATCGATTACCGTTAAAATACAAAAGTGAAGTTTATTGGGATGAAGAATGGAAAAAAGAAGGCATTTTAAGAGACACTCTCCCATTCCCCGGCAACTTAAAATTGCATAAACTGCTGAATGTTAACCGAAAAAAATATCCTGAACAAGGCTTGGATTTCAAGGAGCAATAACAATATGTTTCTTATTGATAAAATTCACGAAATTAAAAAAAGAATAATAAAATGGTATAAAAAATATTTTACCGTTGAAGGAACTTATACTTCTCTTCTTCCCGATAAAACTTACATCAAAAAGCTTTATAAAGTACGTACAGGAAAAAAACTCAATTTAAAAAATCCGCAGACCTTTAACGAAAAACAAAATTGGCTCAAACTTTATGACCGAAGACCCGAATATACGGTAATGGTTGATAAATATAAAGCCAGAGAATATATAGCAGAACGAATTGGTGAGCAATACCTCGTTCCCCTTTTGGGCGTTTGGGATTCGCCCGATGAAATTGATTTTGACGCGCTTCCAAATGAATTTGTCCTCAAATGCAATCACGATAACGGTGTTATCATTTGCAGAGACAAAAGGAAACTCGATATTGAAAAAACAAAAAAAGAACTTGCTTTTCGGTTGAACAGAGATTATTACAAAAAGCTTCGTGAATGGCCTTATAAAAATGTTCAAAGAAAAATAATCTGTGAAAAGTTTATGTGTCCGTTAGAAGGCCAAAACACTGTAGATTATAAATTAATGTGTTTTAACGGAAAGGTACGATTAATTGCACTGTATGCGGAAAGATTTATTGGAAATTTGAAAGAAGATTATTACACTCCCGAGTGGAACCATATCAGCATCTTAGACAAAGAAGAAGCTGGTGACATATATGAAAAACCGACATTTCTTGACGAAATGATATCAATTGCCGAAAAACTTTCAAAAGATATACCTGTTTTGAGAGTTGACTTTAATATTTGGAAAGATATGCTTGCTGTAGGTGAAATGACATTTTTTCACCACGGAAGTGTACTTCCATTTCGCGAAGAATGGGAAACCAAAATGGGTGATTGGATAGAATTACCATCCAAAAATAGGAGATAGTTATGACACAACAAAAATGGACAACCGTTGTTAAATCAAGCAATAATGCATTTAATATGGATTTAAAAGGTCTTAAAAACTGTAAAGACCTCATATTTCTGTTTGTGCGCAGAACCTTTGTTGCTAAATATAAGCAAACTGTTTTGGGCCCTGCCTGGGCAGTTATTCAGCCGTTTTTCACAACGGTTGTTTACTCCGTTTTCTTTGGAAACATTGCAGGTCTCGGTGCATCGGGTGTGCCTAATTTCATATTCTATCTTTCTGGTACAATTGTGTGGACACTTTTTGCGAACTGCCTTACAGAAACATCTCATACTTTCACAGGAAATTCAGCAATTCTGGGTAAAGTATATTTTCCAAGATTGGTTATGCCGATTTCAACTGCAATATCACAGTTTATCGGTTTCTTTATTCAGTTCGGGTTTATGCTTTGCTTTATGGCATATTATCTTATTACCGATGCAGGTTTGAAACCCAATGTATTTATTCTCATGTTCCCGCTCGTACTTATACAGCTTGCAATTCTCGGTATGGGCTTTGGTATGATTATTTCTGCTCTTACAACAAAGTACCGCGATCTTGCAATGGTAGTAAGTTTTGGCGTAAGCCTTTGGTCATATTGTTCGCCCGTTGCATATGATATGTTCAGCCGCTCCCAGCTTGCTCCCGGCAGTATGTTCTACAATGTTTATATGCTTAACCCTGTTACACCTGCAATTAACCTTTTCCGATATGGTTTTCTCGGGTCAGGTGAGGTTGATTGGCTTTTCTACGGCATCAGCTGGATAACAACCGTTATTGTCGCTGTAATCGGTGCAATGATGTTCAGTAAATCAGAAAAAACCTTTATGGATACAGTGTGAGGTGCGGTATGGAAGAATTAGCAATAAGAGTTGAAAATGTTTCAAAGGAATACCGCCTCGGTGCAATCGGCGGTGCAACGCTTAAAGGTGAAATCCAGTCAAAGCTTGCAAAGATATTCCATAAAGAAGATCCTAATCTTAAAATCGGTGAAAAAGCTCACAGCAAAAATGAAAGATTTCTTGCTCTTAACAACATGTCTTTTGACATAAAAAAGGGTGAGACTGTCGGCATAATCGGCAGAAACGGTGCCGGCAAATCAACAATATTAAAACTTATATGCCGTGTTACGGCACCTACTAAGGGCAATATTTACCTCAACGGCAGAATCACAAGTATGCTTGAGGTCGGTACAGGCTTCCATCCTGAACTGACCGGCCGAGAAAATGTTTACCTCAACGGTGCAATTCTTGGCATGAGCAAAGCAGAAATCTCTAAGAAATTTGATGAGATTGTTGAGTTTTCCGAAGTCGGACAATTCATTGATACCCCTGTAAAAAGATATTCAAGCGGTATGAAGGTTAAGCTTGCATTTGCCGTTGCCTCTCACCTCGACAGTGAAATTATGATTATGGACGAGGTTCTTGCTGTCGGTGACGTTGCTTTCCAAAATAAATGCATCGACAGAATGAAAAAAGTTGCCGAAGAAGAAGGCAGAACTATTCTTTACGTAAGCCATAATATGGCAACTGTCAAGAGCCTTTGCTCTCGTTGTATTGTTCTTTCTCACGGTCAGGTTGCGTTTGAGGGTAATACCGATGAAGCTATAGCAGTTTACATGCAGGATGATAATCTTGACAACACCACATTCTTTGATACATCCTCTGCGAAAAGACATCTGAAATGTAACCAAAGACATCTTTTGCAGAATCTTCATATGTATGATTCCAAAACAAGTAATATCGAATATGGTGAAGTTTTTCCATTCCGCATAGAATGGAAAAGTGAAAACAATACAGAACGTGTACTTATGAAAATGGTCATTAACGGCATTGATGCTACTCCGATAGGTGTTATTTTCGGCGGTGAATTAAACTCAAAAACAGGAACAAATTCTGCTGAATTCAAGTTTGATACGTCCTATCTTGTTCCCGGTAAATACACTGTTGATGTAATTCTCTATGACGAAGATAAGTCGGGCAGTATTATGTTCTATGACCGTGCAACGGCGCTTCGATTTACTGTAGAACACGGCGACAAATCGCTTAAACTTAAGCATTGGTTCAAAGACTGGGGTAACGCAGTTCTTCCTTGCATAGAACAAATCAACGGAGATGATAAAAATGTATAATTTCAAAGGTGAAACTTTACTTATAACAGGCGGAACGGGTTCATTTGGTAATGCCGTTCTCAACAGATTTTTAAATACAGATATCGGTGAAATCCGCGTTTTCTCCCGCGATGAAAAAAAACAAGATGATATGCGCCACGAATTTCAGGCAAAGATGCCTGAGGTTGCAGATAAAATCAAGTTCTATATCGGCGATGTGCGCAACATCGACTCACTGAGAGACGCTATGGTCGGCGTTGACTACGTTTTCCATGCAGCAGCTCTCAAGCAGGTTCCTTCCTGCGAGTTCTTCCCCATGGAAGCCGTTAAGACAAACGTTATCGGCACAGATAACGTGCTTACTGCTGCAGTTGCGGCAGGTGTAAAATCAGTTATCTGTCTTTCAACAGACAAAGCTGCTTATCCCATCAACGCTATGGGTATCACAAAGGCTCTTGAAGAAAGAGTTGCAACTGCCAAGGCAAGAAACGTTGACCCCAACAAAACAAAAATCTGCTGTACAAGATACGGCAACGTTCTTTGCAGCCGCGGTTCTGTTGTTCCTCTCTGGATTGATCAGATTAAAAACGGACAGCCCATAACTCTCACAAATCCCGATATGACACGCTTTATTATGTCACTTGAAGAAGCAGTTGACCTTGTTCTTTTTGCATTCAAAGAGTGCGAAAGCGGTGACATCTTCGTTCGCAAGGCACCTGCCTGCACAATTCTGACTCAGGCTGAAGCTGTATGCGAGCTCTTCGGCGGAAACAAAGAAGATATCAAAGTCATCGGCATTCGTCATGGCGAAAAGATGTTTGAAACTCTTCTCACCAACGAAGAATGCGCAAAAGCAGAAGATATGGGCGATTTCTTCCGCGTACACGCTGACAACAGAAGCCTCAACTACGATAAATATTTTACAGACGGCAACGTAAAACGCGCAGAGCTTACAGAATTCAACAGCAATAACACCAAACTGCTCAGCGTTGAAGAAGTAAAAGAGAAGCTTCTGGAGCTTTCTTACATCCGTGAAAGACTTGAGGAATTCAATTCATAAGGTGAATGATATGAAATTTGATGTTCAGTTTAAAAATAACGGCAAACTCAGATTGCTTATAATCGTCGGAACAAGGCCCGAAATCATCCGTCTTTCCGAGGTTATCAAGAAGTGCCGTAAGCACTTCGACTGCCTTCTTGCTCACACAGGTCAGAATTACGACTACAACCTCAATGGTATTTTCTTTGAGAATCTTGACCTTGATGCTCCCGAGGTTTATCTCAACTGCGTTGGTGATAATCTTGGTCAGACTATAGGTAATGCCATTGCATCTTCCTATGAGCTTATGGAAGAAATCAAACCCGATGCACTGCTCATTCTCGGCGACACCAACAGCTGTCTTTCCGCAATCAGCGCAAAAAGGCTTCATATTCCCATTTTTCATATGGAAGCAGGCAACCGTTGCAAGGATGAGTGCCTTCCCGAAGAAACCAACAGAAGAATTGTTGATATCATCTCCGATGTAAACATTGCATATTCCGAGCACGCAAGAAGATACCTTGCGGAGTGCGGTCTGCCCAAGGAGCGCACCTATGTTTCAGGCTCACCTATGGCAGAGGTGCTTAATGCAAACATCGACAAAATCCTCAGCAGTGATATTCTCGATAAGCTTGGACTTGAGGAGAAAAAATATATCCTCCTCTCCGCTCACAGAGAAGAGAATATTGACACTGACAAAAACTTTCGCTCCCTTTTCGGTGCACTGAACACTCTTGCGGAAAAATATGATATGCCCATTCTTTACTCCTGCCATCCCCGCTCAAGAAAAAGAATCGAAAATTCTGAAATTGAGCTTGATAAAAGAATCATTATGCACGAGCCGCTCGGTTTTTCGGACTATAACCGACTTCAGCTTGGCGCATTTGCCGTTGTATCCGACAGCGGTACTCTGCCCGAGGAAAGCAGTTATTATCTGAGCATCGGCAAACCTTTCCCTGCGGTCTGCATCAGAACATCAACGGAGCGTCCCGAAGCATTGGACAAGGGTTGCTTTGTGCTTGCAGGCATTGACGAAAACGGTCTTCTTCAGGCTGTTGAAACTGCAGTTGAACTTGCGTCCGACAAAAATTCCGCTATCCCCGTCCCCGATTACGAGGATAAAAACGTTTCTGATAAAATTGTGAGACTCATTCAGAGTTACACGGGCATTGTAAATAAAATGGTTTGGAGAAAGTTTTAATGAACATTCTGATTACAGGTGCAAAAGGGTTTGCAGGCAGAAATCTTGTTGCAAATCTTTACACAATAAGGGACGGCAAAAACCGTACAAGACCTGAAATTACAATCGATAATATATTCGAATACGACGTTGATTCAACCGCTGAAGAACTTCGCGAATACTGCGCAAAGGCTGATTTTGTATTTCATCTTGCGGGAATCAACAGACCCAAGGAAACAAGCGAGTTTGCAGGCAATTACGGCATTCTCGGAGTTGTTCTGAATGAACTGAAATCATTCGGAAACAAAGCACCCGTTATGCTTTCATCTTCCGTTCAGGCAACTCTTGAAGGCAGATTTGCAGGCTCAGAATACGGAAAAAGCAAGCTTGAAGCAGAAAATATGCTTTTTGAATACGGCAAAGAAACAGGCGCAAAGGTGCTTGTTTACCGTTTGCCCAACCTTTTCGGAAAATGGTGCAGACCCAACTATAATTCAGCCGTTGCAACCTTCTGCAATAACATTGCAAAGAATTTACCCATAACCGTCAACGACCCTTCAGTTGAGCTTGAACTGCTTTATATCGACGATTTTGTTGACGAAATGCTCAACGCTCTTGAAGGCAAGGAAACAAAGAACGGCGATTACTGCGCTTTCAGTGTTACTCACAAGGTAACTCTCGGCGAAATCGTTGAGCTTCTTGAAAGCTTCAAGGCGCAGAGTCAGACTCTTCTTATGCCTGAAATCCCTTATAATTCATTCGCAAAGAAACTTTATTCAACCTATCTTTCATATTTGCCCAAAGAAAAAGTAAGCTTCCCTTTAAAAATGAACTACGATGACAGAGGCAGTTTCACAGAAATATTAAAAACGCTAAACTGCGGTCAGTTTTCCGTTAATGTCAGCAAACCCGGTATAACCAAGGGTCAGCACTGGCATAACACAAAATGGGAATTCTTTATTGTTGTTTTGGGCGAAGCTTTGATCCAGCAGAGAGAAATCGGTTCTGATAAAGTTATCGAATTTAAGGTTTCGGGTGAAAAAATTGAAGCCGTGCATATGCTGCCCGGCCACACCCATAACATAATCAATCTTTCCGAAACGGAAAATCTTGTAACACTTATGTGGGCAAACGAGCAGTTTGACCCCAACAAACCCGATACATTTTTTGAAATTGTGTGAAGCTTTGGTTTGTTTCAGTTATGAAAATTTATAGTTCATAATAAAAATTTATACGATATATTTGGAATTATACGACCACCAAAATAATAAAGGGGGCATTGTTATTATGAAAACAATAAAAATTCACTTTACTGGTTTTTGGAAGTCTTTTGATGTAAACCAAAATATGTTCACTTACATTTTAAGAAAAAGATATAATGTCGTCTTAGACTCAGTAAATCCTGATTTTATTATTTGTTCTCCATTAGGTGAACCATATGAATATATAAAGTATGATTGTCCGCGAATTATGTATACCGGAGAATTTTTGAGCGCTGATTTTAATGCTATAGATTATTTTATCGGATATGATAATATTCAATTTGGTGATAGAAGTTTCAGGTTTCCTTTATTTTTATGGAGCGATAACGGCAATTATAAGCCAGCCGAACCAATGACAAGAGATGAAGCTTACAATGAGTTAAAGAAAAAAGAATATTTCTGCAATTATATCTTTGGCCATGATACTGCATTGGGAAAAAGAGAAGAAATTCTCGAAACATTAGAAAAGTATAAAAGGGTTGAATGTGCCGGAAAACACAGAAACAATATGCCCAATCATGAAATTTACACTATGCGCACCAAAGCAAAAATAATGGAAAAATGTAAATTTACAATTACAGCGGAAAGTGTATCATATCCCGGATTTACGTCAGAAAAAATTGTAGATGCATTCAGAGCCAAATCTATACCTATTTATTTTGGTGATCCCGACATATCAAATGATTTTAATGATAAATCTTTTGTGGACTGTCTTAAATATCCATCAATAAAAGATGCCGTTGAAAAAGTAATTGAAATCGATAAAAATGATGAATTATATGTAGACATGATGTGTGAATATAGATATTTAATTGCAAGCTACGAAGAAACTATGTTTAAAAAATTAGAAGAATATCTTTATCATATATTTGACCAAGACAAAGAAGAAGCCTACAGACGCCCTCGATTTTATAGAGCAGGTTGGCACGAAACATATCTTAAAGAATACAACAAACATATGCTTTCCATACCGCATAGAATCTTGAAAAAGTTAGGCATATGACACCACTACTTTTGAAATTGTGTGATATAAATGAGTATTAAAAATGCCAAATTAAGAGAATACGAAAAGATTTTGCTTGATATGCTGGCAAATAATCTTTTCAATGCAGGGCGCAAGGTTGACTTCAATGAGGTCGACTTTAATGCCGTTTGGTGCGAAGCATATGTCCAGGCGGTCACTCTTATGGCATTTCAGAATTATGACGAAGAGATTGTCAGAAGCGATAACTGTGAGTATATAAAGAAAAAACTCAGTCATTCTCTTGCCAAAAATGCCAAAATTGATTTTGAGCATATCCGTATCCACAATATTATGAAAGAGGCAAAAATTCCTTGCACCATTCTGAAGGGATACGCCTCTGCACTTTATTACTCCGACCCGCTTATGCGCTCAATGGGTGATGTTGATTTCCTTGTTGATATGGATTATTTTGAGCAGGCAAACAATGCGCTGAAGAAAAACGGATATGAAAATACCGGCAAAAATCACGATGTTCACGATGTTTTTGTGGGCAGTATCTGCAGATGCGAAATGCATTTTCAGCCTTCGGGAATCCCCGAGGGCAAAATGGGAGTAAAAGTCAGGAAATATCTTTCCGACCTGCTTGAAAAATCCGTTGAAATGCAAACTGAACTTGGCACGGTAACTGTCCCCTCTGTTTTTCATCACGGACTGATAATTTTGCTTCATATGTGCCATCACCTGACAGGAGACGGACTTGGTCTGCGTCATCTTTGCGACTGGGCGGTTTTCACCGCATCAATGGACGAAAAAGAATTCACCGATATGTTTGAAAAAGTTTTCAAGGACATCGGACTCTGGGAATTCGCCAAAACCGTAACTTTTATCTGCAACAAATACCTCGGTTCACCGAAGATGAAATTCGCAGACGAAGTTGACGAAAAACTGGCAGACTATATTCTGATTGATATTATTATCGGAGGCAATTTCGGACAAAAAAATGCGGACAGAAGCCACGAAAGTCTGCTTATCTCAAATAAAAACGAAGAAAAAGTTTCTATGCTGAAACAGTTTTTTATATCCGCAAACAATATTGTGTATAACAACTGGAAAGCATCAAGAAAATTAAAATTTCTTCTGCCTTTCGGATGGTTATTCTTTGGCGGAAGATATATAATCCGTTCTCTTGTGGGAAAACGTCCGAAAATACGACCCAATAAAGTTGCAAAAGAAGCAGCCGAAAGAATAGATATCTATTCGGGGCTTAAGCTTTTCGGAAGCACTGAAAATCATAAACATTAAGGTGATGTTATGAAAACGAAAAATATAATTATAATCGCAGTGTTGCTGATTGCATTGCTTTCGGGTGTTGCTTTTTTTGCAGGCAATCGCCTGAATAAGAATGAATCAACAACTTCATCACCGTCACAAACAGAATCAGAAACAGAACCCGAAAATGTTATGCTGCCTGAAGAAGTTACCTGGAACGGCGATAAATTCGAGGGTGACGGAGACGGAAAGCTTCTCAACATTCTTCTCATCGGGCAGGACAGACGCCCTGATGAAGGCAGGCAGCGCTCCGACTGTATGATTCTTTGCAGTCTGAACACGGAAACAAACGAACTTTCAATGATATCGTTCCTGCGAGATCTCTATGTGCAGATTCCAGGTCATAATGACAACAGACTCAATGCAGCCTATGTTTATGGCGGTTTTCCTCTTATAAAAGAAACCTTTGCCGAGAATTTCGGAGTAACCGTTGACGGTTGCCTTGAGGTTGATTTTGACAGCTTTGAGCAGATAATAGACCTTCTCGGCGGTGTTGATATTGAACTTACCGCAGAAGAAGCAAAGATTGTTGGCGGTGATGCTCACGAAGGCGTTTCGCATCTTAACGGTGCACAGGCGCTTACCTACACAAGAATCAGAAAAATCGACAGTGATTTCCAGAGAACAGCAAGGCAGAGAACTCTCCTCGGTTCTGTTTTCACAAAAATGAAAACCTGCTCGCTGACAGACCTTATGGGACTCGTCAATCAGATTCTGCCCCTGATGACCACAGATATGGCAGATGACGAGCTTATGTCGTTTGCTTTCAATCTCGCAATGTCCCTTTCGGAACTGAAAATCGAGACCTACGGCGTGCCCTCCGACGGTAATTACCAAAATGCAACCATCAACGGAATGGCAGTTCTCGTTCCTGACCTTTACGAAATCCAAAAACTGATTTTTGAGGAATATTTGCCGTTATAAAATATCAATACGCTGTATTTGTGTTGCTATTAAGAGAATTGCTCGCTATAAACTCCTGCATTTCCTCGTTGCCGTACAGGCAGCTATTAAGGGATAAGGGAAATCTCCCGCAAAAAACCGATAATTTCAGCCTTAAGTTGGTTGATATGAGCCTGACCAAAGATTTCGCTTTTGAGTATATCAAAACCAAGTCAATGGTTGACCATTTCAAGCTTTCCAAATGGCAGGATATGAATATCGGTGTCTATATCTAAATAATGAACTCCGTTTATCGAGCAATCGGTAAACGGAGTTTTTGTTTTTAAAAACAGTTGAATTACGGTTTTTAAAAGCTATATGTTTTATCAACATTCATAATCTTACGAAGAACAATTTGTAGTTTTTTCATTTCATTAAACATAAGTTGAGCTTTATCTCTAAAATCTTGCATAGTTTGGACTTTAGTGTTTGATAAGTATATTGCCAGTATATATTCTCTTGTAGTTTTACATATAAAATGTGCGGAATCATATTGAAGTTCTTGATAATGTATAGTGTTTCGTAAATCTCTAGCAAAATCTCTTGCCAGAAGATTGTGTACATCAAAACTGGTTTCTGAAAGCACAGAAGATAAAACCATTTTATCTTCTGTTGAGGAATATTGAAGTAAACTTAATAAATTGTCAATCGATTCATCATATTTAACAGATAGAAGTTTAGAAATAAAGCAAACCCATAAATCGTCATTTATATACGACTCTGACGACAGAATTTTTTCCGCCAATAGTATTCCATAGCTAATCTGAAAAATTATTAGCATTAGTCTAAAAGTGGTAGCATTACTTAACTTGCTGCCGGCAAACAAGTCATAACTTTTATAATCAAACAATTCAATTTGTGGCTGCTGTTTTTGGGTTAATAAAGGTTGAAGCTGATAGCTTGTTTCGTCAACAGTTTCTGCTAAACATTTGATGTTCGAAGACAAATACTTAGCAAAACTCATATAGTCATTTTCACACCACTTTTGACTATCACACTCAAACAAACAGTGTTTAATAAAATAATCACATCCAACTAGCTGTCGAGTATGGTCAGTTATCTCAAATGCCAAAGAAATATCATTTCTAAGAGCAAACAAATAATCAGGTTCTTTTAATTTGTATTCCTCTAATGCATTATCAATTATTTTGCCAGCCTTAGAAGCATAATTTCCCTTTTTAAAGAAAGTGTGTATGTTATTTCTTACGTTTTCAAGGGTTTTAAATTCTGAAGTTGACATAAATGCTTCAGTTTCTTTAGGTGCTATACAACCCATATGTTTTACAGCTTCATATAAAAACACCGCTGTATCTAGTTGCAATCCGGAAGAGAAATAAGCATCTAAACCTTCTTCTATTCCATAAATCAAAGGACCCTTTTCCGAATTGAAAATGTCAACAAATCGTTTTATTAATTCATAATAACATACGTTTTCAAATCTTAGAAGATCCAACCCAATAGAATAATCTAGTATAGAAGTTTTTTCGTGTTTGCTCATTTATTATCCCTTCTGTCATTTTTATTAAATATAGTTTATCAAAGAATAAAATCTTTTTCAACATCTCCTTCTTCGTTTGGATAAATTGAGTTCTTATGCTCAAAAAGTATAGACTAATTGTAAAAAAAAGATGCTGCGCTAATACAAGGAACTTTACATATAATCGACATCCTCCACAAATCCTTAATTACATTATAATATTATCTCGCAATCAAAATAATGTAATGAAAGGATTGATTTTATGGAAAACAAACTTACTTACACCAAAGTCGGAGATTATTACATTCCGAACCTGACAATCAAACCGTCACCGCCTTTGGGTAAATACGGCAGAATGCGCCGTGATTATCTACGTGACCACAGACCTGCTCTCTATAACCGTTTGATACTCCATGAACAACTTCAGGAGCATTGTGCCGAAGTCAACGAAGCAATCCAAAATCGTCTTGATGTTCTTATTCCACAGCTCGCTGAATCCACAGGAGTGACCGAAGAATTAAAAGAAACCGACCAGATGAAATGGGTCGGTTTGATGAATACCTGCAAAGCTCAAGCCGAAGAAATCGCCTTCGCCGAACTGCTTTATGTGTAATTTTTAAGTTGTGTAATGCATAAACCCCGTTTTTTCGCCCTCAAGGTCATCTTATATTCAGATTCAAAAAATCCGCAAAAACGCCCTTATATATCAACGCTTCCAAACATCAAATCATTACAATTAAAAGAAAATCCATACAAACTGACTACTAAATCAGCCTGTATGGATTCTTTTAAATTAATATATCCTATTCTGTCTTGAATACTTTAGTTCTGATAGTTTTTGCCTTGCTTGACAAACATTTCGTAGTATTTGCCCTTGTTAGCCATCAACTCATCATGCGTTCCGCTTTCAATGATTTTTCCATTCTCAATATGGTAAATACAATCAAAATCTCGCACCGTTGAAAGACGGTGAGCAATCATAACCGTTGTAGCTGTGTTGGATATATCAAGAATATTTTGCATTAGTTTAACTTCAGACAACGGGTCAAGAGCAGACGAAGGTTCATCAAGTATCAGCATTCCGAAAGTATCAGTAAATAATCTTGCAAGCATAAGTTTCTGTGCTTCACCGCCGGAAAGAGAGATACCGTCTTCTGTAAATTCACGGGAAACCATCGTGTCCAGAATTCCGTTTGCTTTCTTGAGAACCTCACTTAAACCGAGTTTGTCAAGCACTTCATACAATTTCTCGTCTGGCACATCGTTATATACCGTCAGATTATCACGCAGACTCATTGCAAGAACTCGAATGTCCTGAAATACTACGCCTGTATTCAGTCTTAACTGATGAATGTCATAATCTTTTATATTCTTTCCGTTAACAAGCACCTCACCGTTATTTACATCGTACAGACGTAACAACAGTTTGGTTAATGTTGTTTTACCTGCACCGTTTTCGCCGACAATAGCTATTCTCTGTCCGGGGTTTATATGAAGATTGAAATTTTTGAACAGCATAGAAGTGTCATCGTATCCGAATGAAACATTTTTAAATTCAATTTCATAATTTCCTTCGGGAGCAGACAGAGCTTTATCGTTGTTGGGTTCAATTTCCGATTCAGCTTCAAAGAATTCTGCGATTTTTTCACCGTTTGCTATACATTGAATCATCTGAATTATACTGCCTGCGGCATCGTTCAGACTTGAAGCCAAAGCTGTTGAAGCTACGGTAAGTGATGCATATAATCCTATCTGTGATTTATCGCCGGCGATAACAAAGAATATAATATATGCAAGAATACAAGCAGCTTGAATGGGAGAAACAGCACCTTGCAAGAGGTGGAAAGGTGCAACTTTTTTAATGTACTGTTTATATGTTTTTTGGAAGTTGTTCATTGCCGAATTAATTGAGTTTAAAAGTTTCAATCCAGCACCTGATGCACGCAGTTCAGCAGCGTTTTCCTTAATTTTCAGAACCCTGCTTGAATATTCCATCGGGCGCCATGCATCGGCAAGACTTACTTCGTAATCTGCTGTCGGTTTTATGATAGGAAGCCCTGCAATGGCATTCAATATAACAAAAAACGCTGTAATTCCAAGCAGAACAGGACCCGTTGTTGCAATAATGGCAACCATAGCAATTACCGTTGCAATTCCACGCAGAACATCGGGAAGAATCATCACAACATTCTGAGCATGAATAGGATAGTTGTCCTGTGCGAAAATGAACTTAACAAAGAAATCGGGACTGTCATAGTACTTGAAATCTGTGAACAGAGCTTTTTGGTTGACATCATTTTTGATCTTATTGCTGACCTTTACGAGTGTCATTTGGGTATATGCCATTTGGATAACTTTTTCCAGTGCAGAAACCAAAACAATAAACAGAGTGAACGTGATGATTATGAAAATAACCTCTTTGAGAGGAGTATCGTTCATAACAGCATCAATAGCCTTTTGAGGTAAAATTGCCGTAAGATATGCGGCTATAGGCTGAAGTACAACAGACATAAGTAAAATGGTAATGATGTACCCTTTACCGTATTTCCAATAAGGCTTTAAAAGGAAAAGAATATACTTGGTTTTTGATGATTTATTTGCTTTTGTTTTTTTCATACTAAACACCTCGGATGAAATTTTTAAATACAGATTAAGCATTAAATCTGCATAGGGATTTTTCACCAAGGTTTTATCAGCATATCAAGCTTCTTCCCGAAGCTGTATTATAAAGGTCACAACACATTCTCCGGGAGTGAAAAACCCCGTGCAGCACCTTTATAAATCATCAAATTAACATCACTTGTTTCGTTTCAGAGGAATCAACGTTATAAACGTTATGCTCGTCGTTCTGCTTTGCGAAGTTCGCAACAAAACTGCGGATCCCTTCTGAAGTATTAATTTTATTTAACACAATGCGTACCTCCTTTTATACTCATAATTATAATTATCATACGAGAAGAAAGCAAGATTATTTTTTAATCTTCAAAAGTCAGCAGGCAACATCATAAAAATGTTACCTGCTTTTCTAATTTATAATTTGAAATTATTTTCAACAAACTCAATCATTGCCTGCTCTTTATCTTGATCGGGTTCCGAAATGAAATCCAAATCGGGGTCATTGAACCAAAGATATGCTATTTCTTTGGTTTCGTCGTTATAGCCGACAATGCCGAACTTTTTGGGATAATCGCCGCCGTCGGCAACTCGCATCTGAAAGCCTTTATACTCAAATTCCGTTACGGGAATATCATAGTGTCCTTTAAGCATATCGGATTCAATCGGTTCGGTCAGGAACTTATAAGTCTGCTCAACTTCGTGTTTCTTCGCCACATAGAAATCGTCATATTTCGCTTTAACCGTCATTGTATTTGTTTCAAATATGAAAACTATATCCTTGTCATAATCGTAGTAAACACTGTCATAACTCGCAAAGCCGCTTGGCAAAAAGTCCTCTGCTTCATATTTCTCACGGTGATATTCATAGATATACCGTTCAACAGTCCAGTTTGAACAGGATGAAAACAAAAGAGTAATCATTAACAGAGCAACTGCTGTCACAACATATTTTATCTTCTTCATTTTAAAAATCCTCAATGTTATCCTGAATATAATTGATTACCAAAAAATTCAGATAAGGTTCATATTCATCATCAGGAATGTAAATATCCATATAGGCATCGTTGAATTCATTGAAAGGCTTGCTTTTTTCAAACTCAATACTCTCTTCAATGCTGTTGGTTTCAACAGATTTGAATTCAATGTCGTTTTCTGTCATGAACGTTTCAAGCAATGTTGCTTGTTCTTCTGCACCGAGCATTCGGAGATAATCAACGATTTTTTCAATATACTCATTCTCTTCATTGATTAAATACTGAGCTAAACCGCCGTTCTGAATTTCAAAATCAAAGTTGATAACCGCTATAACCGCTTTCTGCTTTTCATTTTTGGGAACGCCGATGTTATCTCTTATTGAATAAAGACCTTCTTCAAAGTATTCTTCGCCGTATTTTTCATCATACAACGAATAATCATAGGTGTCCCAATCCAATTCGCCTGACGAAAAATAATGAAGCCAGAAAGTTCTGTCCGTTTTTTCAAGATGAACCTTAACCTGATACGGACCGCCAAGGTAGTTGTCATAATAATCAATATCAACAATTGTAGGATTCATTTCGGAATAATTCTCGGCAAGGTATTGCTCCGCGATATTTCGGATATTTTTTCTGTCAAGAGGATTGCCGAAAAAGGAAAGAGCCGCCCATATTACAAAACCGATTACAAAAGCAGAAACAGTTGCAATTACTGCGGCAGTAAGAATTTTCTCTATTTTTTTCATAGCAATCCTCCTTTGATTACATAAATATTGAAGCGAAGAATGAAATAACTCTTGCAAAGAAAGAACTTATAGAAGAAAAGATTTTTGCGAAGAATCCGGGTTCTTCCGCATCCTTTGAGATTTGGAAATTGGTTGTTGCTGTGCCTGAATAGTTGCCTTTGCCCGTTATTGTTGCGGTTGCCGTTCCTTCGTTAACGTTGTTACTGAAAGTTACGGTGTAATCTTTGCCTTCGCTGAGAACTTTCAATCCGTCTGTAACAGTGATTTCGGGAGTTACGGCTGAACCCGTATAAGGCTGGTCGGCAATGGGAGAAACGGTTGCAGCAGAAATGTTCTTTGTTACGATTGTGAATTTTGCTCTGCTTGCAAACATTCTGAAATCGCCCATACCCTTAACGGTTACATCAGCATTGCCAACATTGATATTGTTAGCATAAGATACGCTGAAGTCAATATTTTTATCAAGGGTATCGCCCGATGCAGAAACGCTGATTTCAGGCTTTATTTCAAATCCTGTGTAGGTCTGATTGGGAATAGGTGCGATAACAAGAGTGCTGACTCTGATACCCTGAGTCTGTGCATATGAATGTGCATAGGAGTTTTCAGCACAATAAATTGTGAGTTTGTCGCAACCGTCAAAAGCATCTTCGGCAATTTCGGTTACGCTGTCTGCGATAACTGCTGTTTCGAGGTTTTCGCAGTTTGCAAATGCCTGAGTTTTGATTGTTGTAACATTACCGCCGATTCCGAGGGTTGCAAGGTTATCGCAGTCCATGAAGCTTTGTGTTTCGATTTCTGTAAGTTTTGCAAGTTCTTCATTTTTAGCTTCACCAAGGGTAACAACTGAAACACCGCTATTTTTAAAACTGTTATCATAAAGTTTTTCGATGCCTACAAAGTTGAAATCTTTAAGGTTTGTACAGTTGCCGAAGGCGAGTCTACCTATAAGCTTTGAATCAGATTCCCACGTAAATTCATTAAGTGCAGCGCAATCATAAAATGATTTGTCGGCAATATACGAAACGTTGGGTGACATATGAACATTGACAAGTGCATCGCAGGATTGAAATGCGTTTTCACCGATTCTTACAACATTATCGGGGATACAGATTTCTTCAAGTGAATCACAATATCTGAAGAGTCCGTTGGGAATCGTATTTATGTTTTCCGAAAGAGTTACAGTTTTAAGGACGGTACAGGTGTTGAATACATCGTCGCCCAAATAAATAACGCCGTTTTTCATATCAACGCTTTCAAGTTTACGGCATTTGGTGAATGCATAACGATTGATTATAAGTAAGGATTCGGGCAAATCAATTGACTTGAGCTGTGTTTCCGAAAAAGCATATTCGCCGATACTTTCAAGTTTTGAAGGAAGTTCGATTTCTGTAAAAGCACATTTGTAGAATGATGCAGTGCCGATGTTGATTACCGCGGAGGGAATGGTGATTTGCTCAACATTGGTAAGACCTGAACAAAGATAGTCAGGTATGCTTTCAACACTATTGTCGATATTGAAATATTTAAGAGACTTGAGGGTGTTCGATGCGAAGGGAGAATAAGGCAACGAAGTGGCGGAACCCGTGATAGTTTTAATATCGCAGTTTATCGCATTATAATTGATTGTTTCGAGGTTTATACAGCTTTCCAGAACACCTGCGTAATAAACCTTAAGATTTTTCGGGATTGTAAATTCTGTGAGTACGGTGCAGCTTCTAAATGCATGATTGCCGAGAACTTCAAGAGTATCAGGAAGGTGAACCTCTGTAAGCTTTTCACAGCCCGCAAAGGCATATTTGCCTATGCTCTTAACATTTTCGGGAACGGTAAGCTTGCTGATTGCAGTTTCGTAAAGGAAAAAGTCAGGCAGACTTTCAACCTTGTTGCCGATGTTTACTTCAAAAACATTCCAGAAAAACATAGGCTCATAGTCCGATTCGCCTGTATATGTGCAATTTACGGCGTTAAAGTTCAGAACCTGAACTTTGCCGTTGTATAAGATCAGATCCTGAATTTCTTCTACCGATTCGGGAATTGTAAGCTCTTCAAGTTTTGCGTATCCGAACGCATATTCGCATATTTTTTTGAGTCCTTCATTAAGTTCAAGCTTTGTGATAGGACAACCGTAGAAACAACGCCTTGAGATTACCTCAACCGAGGAGGGAATGCTGACCTCTTTCAGCCAATCAATGCTCTCAAATGCGGCCGCTCCGATTTCTTTGACTCCTTCACTGATAACAAGTCCCGACATTTCGCTTTCCTTGAATGCGGCGGTACCGATTCTTTCAACCGTTGACGGAATAACAACCGTCTTGCCGTGAAAGCTGTTCTCATAAAAGCAATAATCGGGAATTTCACCCTTGACGGATGAAAAATCGAAATTTTCAAGGTGCGAGGCATTGTAGAATGCATTTTTGCCGAGAGTTTCGATGAATTTTGTGTTTGTAACCGTATGCAGACCGCTTGCCCAATAGAAAGCGGATTCGCCGATTTCTTTTATGCTTTCGGGCAGGTTAACTGTTGAAAGTCTTGTGCAAAGATTAAAGGTGTAAGGTTTGATAACGGTTATGCCTTCGGGAACGGTAATGCTTCCGAGCTGCCTACATTCGCTGAAAGCATAGGTGCCGATGCTTTCCATCTCATCGGAAAGAACAACGGTGGTGAGCACTTCGCACTTTTCGAAGGCGTTTGCACCGATTTTTCTGATTCCTGTTGCATTGAAGGTGAACAAACGGCTGTTTGCAAAGCAGTATTCTCCGATTTCGCTGACTGTATCGGGAAGATTGATATGATAAAGCTTTTCGCAGTCCTGAAAAGCGGATACACCGATTTTCTCAAGTCCCGATTCAAATTCAACGGTTGAGAGACTGCTGTTTTTTGCAAATGCATAACCTCCGATTTCTTTAACGGTTGAAGGAATTTTAACGGATGTCAGAAGAACCGTTTCGTCATTTGCTTCATCGTAATGACTGAAATTCATAAATGCTGTATCGCTGATTCTGTTAACGGTATAGCCGTTAATGGTTTCGGGTATTTCAACAACACCGCTCGTGCCGAAATAATCAATTATTGTTGCGTAATTATCTTTAACAATACAAGAGTATTCATCAGTCATGATTGTTTCACTGTCGGCGGGTATTTTTTTCGAAAAACATACATAATCGGGGTAATTATAACAATTATAACCGTAATCAAGAATGAGCATTCTTGCCGCATCGGCAGGATATGTTGATTTGAAAATGATTTCCTGAACGGGATTGTTTTTGGAAGACAAAGCATTCTTGTGAAATTTCTCAACACTGCCTTCAAATATAATGGTTTCAATATTGCTTCCGTTGAATGCAAAATGATCAATCAGTATTCCGTCGCTTTTGAAGGTTACGGTTTTGATTTTTGAACCCTCAAAAGCACCCCAAAAAGGCTCGAAATAATTATCATCATTCTTACCGAAAACAATATCGGTTATCTCTGTCATTTTAAAGCATCCGTAGCCTATTCCCTTGAGAGTCCGCGGGATATCAATTTCGGTAAGGGCAGTGTTTTCAAAAGCACTTTCGTCAATCCAACCGATGCCTTCGCCTATAAACTCAACCTTTTCAAGCGAGGTGCAGTTTTTGAAAACATCGCAGCCGATATAATATACGGTTTCGGGAATGGTAACGCTTTTAATCAGAGCACAGTCTGTGTTTTCAACATAAAGATAATCGGAATTATATTTATTGCTGTTAATTTCCGATGCAGTAAGGGTGTCGGGACAGAAAGCTTCGTGATTGATTGAAACAACAGGCTTGCCGCCGAGTTCAGAGGGAATAACAACATTTTCTTCGCTGCCCATATACTTAACGATTTCGGAACCCGATTCAATAGTGTTTCCATCTTCGATAAAATCTTCCTCGCCGGAAATATCACGGTAATAGTATAATCCTTCAAACTTAACATCCGACATGACTATTGCTGCCGCTTCACTTTCTATTGTGAAAAGCTTTGTGATTTCTTCAAATTCAATTCCGCTAAGTGGCATTGCAGTAACAACCATAGCCACAACAACGGTCACTATCAATAATTTTTTAATAAGTTTTTTCATTGAATAACCTCCCTTGATTTATGATAAATTCATAATCAAGCTATTCCTTAAACACCATAAATGAACACGAACATCCTTCGTATGCAACGGTTACAAAAGCTTCTTCTTTGAAAATATTCTTTTCTATTTCTGTTTCAACCGTATATTCATCGGTGGAAAGCTCCGTTTCGTCGCCGTTACTGTAAACCGCATAAACCTGCATTTCTGAAAGGTCGATGTTGTTCAGATCATTTGCCGTGAAATCAAAATCATCAGGGAATATTGCGTAAATCGACGTTAGCTTTTTCGTTTCAAGGCTTTCGATAACTCTGACTTCAAGTGTCTGTGTGAAATTGCCAACTGTGATTTTTACCGTTTCATATTTCGGCTCCGCTCCGAAGCTGTCGGAAACCTCAACGGAGTAATCGTCAATACGGACAAGCCGTCTTTCTCCGTTATCGTATTCGCAGAAAACTTTGAGTCCTTTGTTACTGAACTTTTCTCCGACATAATATTCTGTCTTGAAATCAGGAGTTGTTTCAACGCTAATATTAATTAAACTTGCTTCCTTTTCTGTGGTAGTTGTTGCGGGCTGAGTTGTTATCTCTTCAACCTGTTTTGTGTTTGTGAAGAAATCCGAAACGATGCCCGAAAGTGCCTGAACGATTGAAACGTTTTCTTCAACTTCAATCTGTGTACCTGCGGTGAAAAGAATTGCGATTGCCGCAGCCGCTGCAATCCAGATTTTGAATTTGCGTTCGGTCTTGATACCGACTTTCTTTAAGAAATCCTTGCGAGAAATAAGGGGAAGAATTTGTGCATTGTCGCCCGAGCGGATTGCATTAATCGCATCTGCACATTCGTCGATGAAATCAAAATCCGTGTCATCGCCTTTGTCGAATTCTGCATCGATGAGTGCTTCAAGCATTGCGCAAAGTTCGTCGGCGAGATTCGTCATAAAATCGGGGTGCATTAAAATTTCTCTGCTTACTGTCATCATTCCGTCAGCCTCCTTTCTTTTCAATATCAAAAGAATAAACCATATCTTTAATCTTGTTTCGTAATCGCATTAACCGCATCGATGCGGCAGGTCTTGAAATTCTGAGCTTGTCTGAAATCTCCTCAACACCAATTCTTTGTATGTACCTCAAATCGTAGATTTGTTTTTCTTCATCGGTCAGAAGATTCAGAAGAATTTTTGCAATTTCTTCGTAGTCAATAAGGTCAAGCCGTGATAAATATTCATCAGTGACTCCGACATCTGCTGCTTCATCAAGCGGGATACTTCGTTTCAATTCAACAGCATCTTTTTGCTTTTGCCGTTTGACAAAATTATCGGCTGTCCGATAAAGAAACGCTCTCGGATTTTCAAATTCTTCTCCGTCGAGAAGTTTGTTATAAAAAACAATGAAGGTTTCTTGAACACAGTCGTCTGCAGCCTCCCGTGAACCGTTAAGGCGTGACAGACAATAATTGAAAAGTCTGATGCGGTATTGGTTGTAGCATTCCTGCAGTAATGCGTTTGCACGCTTCTTTTCGCTCATTATCCTCACTCCTTTCATCAGCCTTCATTATGTAGTCAATAAAAATCAAAAATGTAACAGGATTTTTCAAAAAATTTTTCAATTTAATTATATACCTTTATATCAGCGATAGCAATAAGTGAAATTAATGCAGTGCTTTATTGTTTGTAGTAGCAGCGCAATAAAATAAAAGTCCAAAAAAATTCTCTAAATTTAGAGAAAATTTTCGGACTTTTTCCATTTTTGAGCAAGGAATTTTTGCTGTAAAAATTTTATGAACATATGAATTTGTGCTTGCGAAAAAATGAAGGTGACGATTGAATTTTGCAATTCGGCTTTTGCAAAATTTTGTGGATACAGTTGAATTTTTTGTGGGTACCCTTTTGCCCAAAAATTCATTTTGTATATACACAACAATCGGCATAAGTGGATATCCAAAAGGAGAAAATCTCCTTTGGCACACGATTTTGCGGCACGCAAAGTCTAGTGTGTTATACCTTTGTTTCGACGGCGGTGAAAAGGATGTCTGTCGCCTTACATGACAGCAGACTTTTCAGCAACGTAGAGCAGGCAGATAAGTTCAGGCAAGAACAGAAAAATTTATTTTCTGACTGCTCGGAAAAGGAACAAACGGTATATATAATCCCCCTCAGTAGCGGAAGAAAAAAGAGGCGTGAAAAACACACCTCTTTTTAAATTCTTTTACTCCGAATCTGATGAATCGTTTTCTCTTCGTTCAAGTTTTCTAATGATACTTATAATTATAGCCCAAAATACAATTTGTTCTTCTCTAGATTCTAACTGAGAAGCTAAGTTCCATAACTGAGAAACTTCTTCTGTTTTACTTTTGAAATTTCTGTTCAACATATATACGCCAAGAGAAATTTGGTTTTTAATTTTATCAATAATTTGTCCATAGTGTTCTTCATCCATTTTAAGCAAATCTGTTGCTTGATAATAGGGCAATCCGGGAATTTTTTTGGAAGATAATAAATAAAGTAGAATGGCTTGTCCTTTTTCATCTTGAGGTAAAAGATCGAGTTTAAATACATTGGTATATAGCTTTTTATAAAACTCTTCAATGGAAAGATTTTTATCTATGATATTTTTAAGCGTAACTTTTACCAATTCAAAATAATCAAATTGATACTCTAATACTTCATCTTCAGATACTAAAGTGGGCGAATTATCGTCGGGGTTTCCAATTTCACTGGGATATTCTAAAATTAGTTTTATTACTTGCTCTGGTGTCTCACTTTGAGAAATAAAATCTTTGTATAATACAAAATGAATGTCAAGTGGATTACCAGACGCTGTTTCTAACAAGCGGTATATCTTTTCTGTTAAACTCATTTTCGTCTCTCCTTATGTTTTCTAACATTTTCTCAAACTTGAATGGTAAGACTTCTTGTTTTTCAAAAGTTCCTTTTATAGTTGCTGTTGAATCGGAATTGCTATTAACTTTTTCAATTAAAATTTCTATATGTGTTTGATTTTTTTGAGGGTCGCGGAAGTCGAATGAAACTTTCTCTCCAGGTAAAACAGCCGCACCATTTAGTTCTTTTAATAAATTATTTATGTATTTTTTAATTCTTTCAGTGTCGTTAGTTTGTTGACTATACTTTTTCAATTGTTCAAAAAGTGTTTCTAATTGATCGCTCTCTGACTTGATTTCCCGAACATATAAAGCGAGTTGACGCCCTTGATCGGTTAACGAATACAGCTTATATTTACCCGCGTGTGTAACGTTAACTAATGTTGTTGGAAGGACTTTTTTCATTATTTCGGTTAATGTAGGTGGATTAATATCTAGTTTTTCACTCATTTCTGCGTGTGTTAAACTTCCGTATAAATCCAACAGAGAAATAATTTTTTTCAAATGTTTGACGCATTTGATGCTCTCTTTAAAATTATCAATAGTTTCCTGCTTTTGATCGCTGTCATAAATTAGTTGATTTAAAGCATCAACACTTCCGAATAATACGCCAAGTTTGTATATTGATAATTTGCTTTTTTCGGTCTTGAATAGCTTCTCTTGATATCGAAGAATAGCTGTGCCGAGTTTCAGAGATTTTTTTAAGTTTTCAGTTTCGTTCCGTTTTGCTGTTGCAAGTAATTGTCGTTGATTTTCTTCTGCGTATTCAATTATAGAATCGTGCAGTTCTTCTTTTAAGGCTATGTTTAAATCTAAGTCTGGATATAACCATAGTTCGTTTTTCATTTTAATTCCTTCTTTCATTATGTGACATTATATCATAAGGTGTTGTTATATTTTGTCACTGTTTAAAAGGTGTTTCAAATAAATTTTGTCTTTTTCTTTGTTGCCAGTCAATTTGAGTGGAAGATCGATTGTAAAAAGGCAACTTTGTGTACCATCGCAAGTTAACCCGCATTCATTTACTTCTTTAAATCGCATAATGCTATCACAACCGACAATCCCACATCCTCCTATTTGATTTTCTCCATTTGTTTTCGCTCCGCAACAATTCCCCCAGATTACGGACGCACCATAGCGCTTGGCTATTGATAAGGAATTAATAAAATCCTGTTCTCCTGGTGAAAATGAGGGAACCAAAATGAGTGAGGGCAGTAACTGTTTGCAAATAATGTTTTCTAACCAACTTTCTTGGTTAGATAAAAAATCAGAACAGATCATAACAACGATACGATGAACACCTGGAATGTGAAGAAGTATGATTTCTTTTTTTTCAATTATTTTTAATGACTCCATACAATGTTTCTTTTTGTTGATATAGGGGTTAAATTTAAATTGTTCGCCTAATACTTCTCCGTCTTGGTATATAATTTGGCAACTATTGTTGTTTTTTCGCCAAAAACTAGGTGTAATTGTAATGTCTGGAGGAGATTCTCCTAATGATAGTTTTTTTAGTGACATACGCCGCATTAAGCAGTTATAATCATTTTCTGTTGTGAACATGTTTTCGGTACACAACATTTCGGGTGCAAAAAAAATATTAGCATTGGCTTTGCAAGCCATTGACCATGCACCACAAAATGAATTATACAATTCAGTGGAGTAGTTTAATTTTTTTAAAAATTCTCCTGTGTAACTCGTTCCACCACGCTGGATTTTGGTTGTATCTGTATCTAACAAATCTTTCCGATTAGAAAGCGGACTAAAAGCTATTTTAAAACGAGCGGATTTTTCTTTTGAAAAATCATTCGGAACAATAATATTAATAACAGATAGTGATTCATCCCATTTAATATAACTAATATTATTTAAATCTCCATTTATACCCATATAGCCATCACGGTTAAACAGTCTATGGGGATAATCTTGCTGTTCATCTTCTGTGTACAAAAAGCTAACAGGCAATCTAGGATTAATACAAATGCCCACCTCTTTATAATTGCGGTTAAGCGGTTCATCTAACACAACAACATTATTACTATAAATTGAGATGGAAGAAAATACCGAGAAAGTACCTTTGCAAGAATCTGAATAACTTATTTTTTCGTCTAAGAATTGGCACATAGTGGTTGCTTTAATAAATTTATCAGTATTATCCTCATCTTCAATCGCGCTTACAAATCGATCAATTTCTCTTAAAAATGCTTCCCCATCTAATTCAAAAGCAGACGATAAAAATGAGCGAGTATCTAAAGAAATTTCCAGGGAGTTTCTCAAAGCAAAAATCTCCTGTTTATTTCCAGAAAAATCTTCCACCACGCGCAGAGCACGGGCTAAGATATCAAAATAACTTTTAACTTGCTGCGCGTTAGGCATATGTGGGTCACCTTCTTTCCATAATGATTTTAGCACAAAAAGGTGCTATCGTCAAGAGCATAGTTCAATTTCAGTTCAATTTCGGCGTTTCGCAAAAAAGCCATGAAAACTACGGATAAGGAATACTTTATAATAAAAATCTTTACGGAGAATTATTGTGTTGTTTTACTGCATTATTTCATAGGCGTTGAAACAAAGTTTCTACAATAATTGATGCTTAGTTTCCGTCAATTCAAAAAGATGTGTCTGATTTGGGAAGTACCGTAGAAAAACAGCTACATAAAAATTTAACTATGGTATAAACATTTTACATTTTTATGTTTAATCATATTCTCTTGCTTATTGCAAAAGATTATAAGCCATTCTTTATCTTCGGGATCGGGTGGAACATAGTTATCAATATAATTCCATTGCGGTTCAAAATATTTTCTGATGTTTTTCATCGCACTTTTTTCAATCTGCTTGGCACGGACTTCTTTCAGATGAAAATGTTCTGCCGATTCTTTTCGGGTGTGATGAAAACCGTCTTCAAGTCCGAAACGATAAGAAAGATATTCCCGTTCACGGTCATTCAGTTCTTTAACAGACCCACAGAGCAATAGATTTTTCAGTTTTTCAAAGAAAATATTTTCTGGTGAAGCTCTGTAAATATACGGTTGCCTTGCTAAAAGAGTGCTCTCGATATAGTCTGTATCAGATTCACCGTTTTCGTTTTCACCGTCAAAACTCATAAACGAGAAATAAGTTTTCTCTTGTGTTTCTTCATCAACTTCGTAAACCTCATGACCGTATTTTTCGGGAAGCAGCAGGATATATTTTTCTATGTATGCTCCAGCATAAGTCAGAAATTTTGTGCCTTTGTTTATATCGAATCTGTCAATAGCTTCGAGAATTCCGATGCAACCTTCCTGCACGATTTCTTCAAAATCTATTCCGAAGTTTTCAAAATCTTCTGAGTATTTGTTTGCAAGCTTTCTGATAAATCCGAGATTTTTTTCAACAAGACGGTGCTTTGCAGTTTCTTCTCCTCCCTGAGCCAATACGCAAAGCTCTTCGTTTGTCATCTGTGTTTACCTCTCTGCGGTTGCATAAAAATCGGAATCAATGCATTACGAAGATTGTTTTTCATTTCCGGGGTAATACCATCGAAACGGCTGATTTGTTCAATAACGGCATCTGCCATATTTTCTGCTGTTATTCTCTTGTAGGACAGACTGCCACCGCTTCTAACAAGACTCTGACGGATTCCTTCAAATGTATCCTGCGTAAGTTTTCTTGAATGTGAAAAATCGGTATCAACGGTTTTCTTTATATCTTTTACGATTGACATAAATCCGTTATCAATCATAGTTAAGTCAGCCTGATATATCGGAGTTTTCATGCTTTGTATATCTTCCGATACTTCCTTTGAGATTTCATCGTCACCGCATACGGTTCTGCTGACCATATCATAAAGCTGATTCTGAATTGCAAATCCTTCGGCAAAAGTGCCTTTGAAGAAATGAGCAATTTTATTTGACAGCGTTCCGAAGTTCGGATGCTCAAGCAACATATTCAGAACATCGGGGTCAATCTCACCAGTATAAATTTTCTTTGCGGCTTCGACAGTCAGACCGAGTTCACCGATGCTGAAATTTTTCGGTTCGGGTTCATCGGAAAGTCCGAGAATAAAATCGGATGATACTCCGAAAATTTTTGCAAGACGAAGAATCAAATCGTTGCCGATCTTCTTCGTTTCTCCACTTTCTATTCTTCCGATTGTTGATGCATCAACATCAACCTGCTGTGCAAGTTCGGCTTTTGTCCAGCCTCTTTGCTCTCGCAAGTCGGCAATTCTTTCTCCAAGTGTTCCGTGTAAATATGGCATTTATCAGTCTCCTTTTGTTTTTTTGATTTAATTATATTGAGATAAAATTTTTTGGTCAAGGATGTCAATTCTAATCTTGTTAAGTTAATTATAGCAAATTTATATGTACCAAAAAACGGACTGTGAGGCGGTGAAAAACAACTTTTATCTTCTGAAACTTGCAAATCTGCAAATTCCAAGAGCTGTAAACAACGCAAAATTGCAAAACACTTGATTTTGAAGGGGTAACGGCAAAAAATCAGTATAATGTCTATAGACGTATAAAGTCGATTAAACATAACGGAGGTGAATTTGCCGCAAACTGAAAATTTAATATTTTTACAGGCGAATCGTTGACGCAATGTGTCGGCGGTTCGCTTTTTCTATCCCAAAAAGAAAGGAGGTTTAAAAAATGTCAAGAGAACTTACCGACAAAGAAAAACAGAGAATCAAAAAACTTGTGGTCGGTAACTGTGCCAACT
>CALFPM010000086.1 GCA_937919155.1 uncultured Clostridia bacterium | reverse complement strand
GTGGCACCAGTATTTGAAATACCATCTTGAATATATTTATCTACAATTTCATTTTGAGTAGGGTTTCCAAGAGCACCAAATTCAGGCAAAAATGCTACCCCATAAATTAATACACCAACAAAGAAAATAGCAGCAATAGTAGCTAATACATTATAAATTTTACGTGTATATGCAACATTTCTTTTTCTAATTTCTTCTTTTACTTTTTCATCAACATGAAGGTGTTCATGTTCAATTTCAACCTCTTTTTCAAGATATTTCGGTTCATCAATTGATGATAAAATATCTTCTTCTTGGTTAATCAAGTTCTTGATTTTGCTCATCAATCTCACCTCCATCAATTTTCTTAATTTTCTTCAATGTGACAAAGAAAATAATACTTGTTACACCAGCTCCAACCGCAGCTTCTGTAATTGCTAAATCCGGAGATTCAAGTAACATCCAGATAATAGACATAATTAAACTATATGACATAAAAATAACGATAGATACTAATAAATCCTTTGAAAAACATACACTAACTGCACAAATAATTAATAAGCATAAAAGGATGATTTTTAGTATTTCTTTTAATGTTTCTAAATCCATAGGATTTTCTTTCACTTTGTTTTCAAGGTCTATTATGTTTTTAAATTTTTCTAAGAAGAATATTGTTATTTTTGTTATATCAAATATTGTTTGAAGTGAAGTTCCTCTTCTTATTAATTCTGCTACTGCAAAGAATCTATCATCTCTACCATCTTTTATATATTCTAATAGTTCTTCTGTTTCCATATTATCAAATTTTGGTAAGTGTAAATGGCAAGCTCCCACTTCCATTGATCTAATACCTTTTAGTATACCTTCTTCTAATATTCTTCCTAAACTCATTATTTCTCCTGTTGCTTTCATTTGAGTTCCTAATTTGTTAGAAGCTGTTGCAAATTTATCAAATGGGAATCTTGAGATCTTTGTTGCTATATAATCTAACTCAGGTTCAAGATTTGCAGGCGAGTTTACTATATCTATTTCATCTAAGTTCATTCCCATAGCAACTTTAGCTGTTACTCTTGCTATCGGATATCCACTTGCTTTTGATGCTAAAGCTGATGAACGAGATACTCTAGGATTTACTTCTATTAAATAATATTCTGAAGAATTTGGATTTAATGCAAATTGAACATTACATCCACCTTCTATTTTTAATGCTCTAATTAATTTCAAACTACTTTCTTTTAGCATATTGAAGTCATGTTCATTTAATGTTTGAATAGGTGCTACAACCATTGAATCTCCTGTATGAACTCCAACTGGGTCTATATTTTCCATACCACATATTGCAATTGCTGTATCGCTTGCATCTCTCATTACTTCGAACTCTATTTCTTTATATCCTTTTACACTTTTCTCTATTAATACTTGATTTGTTGGAGAAAGTTGAAGAGCATTTTTCATTATTTCTTTTAACTCTTTCTCATTTTCTGCAAATCCACCACCAGTTCCTCCTAATGTAAATGCAGGTCTTAAAACTACTGGATATCCAATTTCTTTTGCAGCTTTTACTGCTTCTTCTATTGAATATGTAATTTCAGAAGCTATTACTGGTTCTCCTATTGATTCACAAAGCTCTTTGAATTTTTCTCTATCTTCTGCACATTCTATACTTTCTAAACTTGTTCCTAAAAGTTTCACTCTACATTCTTGCAAGATTCCCTTTTTAGCAAGTTGCATACCTAAATTAAGTCCTGTTTGTCCTCCTAATCCTGGTATTATTGCATCTGGTCTTTCATATCTAATTATTTTTGCTACATATTCTAATGTTAAAGGTTCCATATATACTTTGTCTGCTATAGTTGTGTCAGTCATAATTGTTGCTGGATTTGAATTTACAAGTATTACTTCATATCCTTCTTCTTTTAATGATAAACAAGCTTGTGTTCCTGCATAATCAAACTCTGCTGCTTGTCCAATTACTATAGGCCCTGAACCTATTACTAAAACTTTTTTTACATCTGTTCTTTTTGGCATTTAAAATACATCTCCTTTTATTGTTTAAAAATTACAAAAAAAAATAAGGAAACAAAATTCCTTACTAAAATAAAAATAAAGCAACTATTAAAAAAGCTGTTGCGTTAATTGTTAAATTGGCTTTTTCTACATAGTTTCTCATTTTTCTACCTCTTTTCATCTTTTCTATTATAGCAAAACCTAGATATAAAATGCAAGAGTTTTTTATAAGTTTTTAAAAATAGGATTTTGGGGACTGTCCCCAAAATCCTACATTGGTATTATATATTCTATTGCCATGTTTATGTTGTTTATTTCTACTTCTTTTTTTCTTCCTCCAAATTCTCCGTCTATTGTCCATGGAATTCCGGCTTCTGATGTTATTTTTATTTTGTTTGTTTGATAGTATTCAAAATATTTCTTGTTACTATGTTTCCTAAATAATATTGCGAATATTGTTTTTATATATCCTATTATGCTATGTGGTTTTCTTATAAATAACATTTCAAATTCTCCGTCATTTATTTTTACGCCACTTCTTTTAAACCATTCAAATCCCCCAACAGATTTTGAATTGCTTATAGAGCCAAATGCAAATTCATCTGTAACAGTTTGTCCTTCTGCCTCTATTATAATTTTATATCCTCTTATTTTATTTAAGTATTTCATCGCTACAATAAAATACGCAAGTTTTCCAAATTTTCTTTTTAATTTATGTGATGTAACATATGAAACAGGTGTAAATGCACCAAATGCTGCAACATAATTAAAATATGTATTGTTAAATGTACCTATATCTGATGGAATAATATTTCCTTCATCTATATTCTTAGCTAAGAATGTTTTTCTTGTAGATAATCTTATTGTTCTTGCAAAATCATTCATTGTTCCAAGAGGAATAAATCCTATTTGTGGTTTTTTATCTAGCTTCATCACAGCATTTATAAGTTCATTTAATGTTCCGGTCTCCTCCACAGCAAACTATCAAATCCCATTCTTTATTATTATCTTTTAAAATATCAGATGGTTTATAATCTATTTTTGTATAAATTGTTTTTGCTTCATATCCTCTTTTTTCAAAATTTTTAATGATCTTAGGTAATTTCTTTTTTATTGTTCCTTTACCAGCTTTTGGATTAACTATTAACAACATATTTTTTTCCATATATTATAACTTCCTTTATTATAGACTCTTAAAAGAATTTCACACTAAATTTGCAATCAAATTCTTGGTTTGGTTTTAAAGTTTGAACTCCTTCTTTATCTTTAAAGTATCCTGTTTCTATTACTCTATCTGCATAATTAAACCATGGTTCTAAGCATATGTATTTTGTTTTAGGAATAGTCCATATTGCAAGTATTGGAAAATCAGACATATCAAATTCTAATATTTTTTTATTGTCTTCTTTTTGTTTTAAACTAATAGTTTTTGATTTGAATTTTTTTATCATTATTGCATCATTTATAAAACTGTCTTCTTCTATATCTATTATTTTATCATCTCTTAAAAGATTTCTTGATGGTTCATTTGATATGTATTGTCCTTCAACTTCCATGAACTCTACTTTTTTCTCTTTCTTTTCTAACTCGAAATAGTAATCTTCTTGTTTTAAATCAATTTTAAATCCTGGATGTCCTCCTATTCCAAATAACATATCTTTTTCATCTTTATTTATAACTTTATACTTTACTGTTAGTTCGTCTCCATTTATGATGTATGCAACATATAATTCAAACTCAAATGGATACATTTTTAAAGTTTCTTCGTTGCTTTTTGTCATGTAAACTTTTGCATTCTCTGTTTCTTGTACTAATTCAAATTCCATATCTTTTGCAAATCCATGTTGAGGTATCTCATAGTTTTCGTCATTTATTATTGTTTTATTATCTCTTAATCTTCCTACTGTAGGAAACAAAATAGGTGCCTGTCTATCCCAAAATGTTTTGCCATTATGTAACATTTCTTTATTATTAAATTTATGCATAATTTCTTCTTTTAATGCAGGTTTCATTTTGCCATGCAAAATTTCCACATTGAAATTTGGAAATCTTTGTTTATATTCTTTTTCTGCATATTCAAATTCATAACATTTTCTTTCATTCTATAACCTCCTTATCAAAAGGAATCTCACTCCATTCATCTAACTCTCCCGTATAAATGGCCTTCACATCTTCCTTTTTCAGTCCATTTACAGGGTTTTCGTGATTCACCACTACTGCAATGCCGTCCATGGCGATGACCGTAGGGTTCAGACCTGCCGCCAGTTCACTGTCCTTCAGTTCACGGGAAGCCATACCGATATCACACATGCCCTCCTTCAGGGAATTCATGCCGATGGTGGAATCGGACTGCTGCATTTCAATGGTCACATTATGATTGATGGCCTTCAAAATAATCTCGGAATCTTCCAATCTCTGAGGATCAATATCATAAAGAGCGATAACGCTGTCACGAAGGGCGGGAGTGCACATACAGTCGCCCAGAACATTTCTTGCAAAAACGGTGCTGCCTGCACCCATAAAAGTAATTTTAATCATTGTATTTCTCCTTTCGGAACAAGTTTACTTTAATATATCACACCGCTAAAGCTTTTACAATAGGGAAACGAAACTATTCTGTTTCCTGCCGGAAAATTTATATTGCAGAAAACACATCAGATCCAGTTTACTTTAATCTTTGATAAGTCAACATCTCCGCCGAAGAAACGGGGCAGCTCACATTCAAAACGGCGTGAAAGAGTAATCTCGCGCAAATTTTCGCAATCAGCAAAAGCTCCGTCACCGATAACTCTGACAGATTCGGGAATAGTAACGGATAATAAAGAATCGCAATGATAAAAAGCACCCATACCAATTTTCGTGATACTGCAAGGGAGGGTAATTGAATCAAGGGAACTGCAACCTGCAAAAGCAATGTCTTCTATTTCAATTATTCCCTCGGGTAATTTGATTTCGGCAAGCGATTTGCAATTGAAAAAGATACCCTGACTGATTTTGGTTATGTTGCTCGGCAATGTTGCTGAAGCAAGGGATGTACAACCTGAAAAAACATTTTGACCTATTTTTAAGATATTGTTCGGAAAAACTATTGAAACAAGCGAAGTACATCCCTCAAATGCCTCGTTACCAATCTCCCGCATATTATCAGGAAAAGTAACCGTTGCGAGTGAATTACAGTTTGAAAATGCATATCTGCCTATTATTTCTGTTTCTTCCGGAAGAGTGATTGACTCAAGCATATTGCAGCTTTCAAA
Organism: uncultured Clostridia bacterium; assembly: GCA_937919155.1. Classification (GTDB taxonomy): domain Bacteria; phylum Bacillota; class Clostridia; order Oscillospirales; family Acutalibacteraceae; genus CAG-177. The sequence continues at coordinate 28,680 of CALFPM010000086.1, read as the reverse complement.
AGCCTCATGCCCGATTACTTTTAAGTTTTCAGGAAGTGATATTGAGACCAGTGAACTGCAATTTTTGAATGCTTTCTCTCCAATCATTCTTACACCGTCAGGCAGCTCCATCGAAACAAGGGATTCACATTCCGAAAACAAACTGTCATAAATATTTGTTATGCCTTTTGGAAGCGCAACGGAGGTAAGCGATGTGCAACCGTTGAAAGCACCCATCATAATATCCTCTATACTGTCAGGCAAATTAATTGAGTTTAACGAAGTGCAGTTTGTAAAAGAATATAAACCAATTCTCGTTATCCCCTCTTGCATAACAATTGAATTGAGAGATATACAGCGCCCGAATGCACAGTTATCAATTTCCTTGATGCTGTCAGGGAGTATAATTTCCGTCAATGACACACAGTCACCAAAAGCGTTTGCTCCGATTTTTGTTATGTTATCGGGAATCTGTATGCTTGTAATGTCATTTCTTCCCTCAAATTGGCTATCCGAAATTTCCGTTCCCTCAAGATTTTCAATTTTCTGAAAGTTTACACTGCAACAATTGATGACGCATTCGTCCGGTACTCTCAAAAACTTTTGGTTATAGCCGACGGGACAGTTTTCAATCAGGTTCATTTTATGGCAGCCTTTGAATACATTGTTACCTATGTTACACAACCCGTGTTCCGGGAATTTAACTGTCGAAAGCAGGCTGCATTTACTGAATGCTTCGTCTATAATTTCTGTTATACTTTCAGGAAATGTAATTGATGTAAGCGAAGTGCATCCCGAAAACGTTTCATAATTAATTGTTGTTATGGAATCCGAAAGATTAACCGCCGTAATTGAAGCACAGTTTTTAAATGCCCGCATTCCGATTTCTTTTATTCCTTTCGGAAGTGAGATTGATGCCAGCAAGGTGCAACCGGAAAAGGCACTTTCGCCAATCTCCAGAATGCTGTCTGAAAAAGAGACAGATGTAAGCGAAGAACAACCATAAAAAGTATGATTTTCAACCTTCTTTATGTTGTCAGAAAGTATAATTGATTTAAGAGAGATACAGTTTTTAAAAGCCTCCGAACCGATTTTTTCCGTGTTATCAGGGATTGATATTGAATCAAGTGAACGGCAGTTTCTGAATGCTTCCGCACTGATTGTTCTTACACTGTCGGGCAACACAACTGAATCAAGAGATTCGCAATCGCCAAACAAACAGCAACAAATTTCTGTTATATCTTTTGGAAGAGTGACAACAGCAAGCGATGTGCAATATTCAAAAGCACCTTTGCCGATTTCTTTTACACCGTCCGGAATGTTAATTTCACATAACGAACTGCAACCGTGGAATGCATTTTCACCGATTGTTTCAACGGTTGAGGGTAATTTCAGACTTTTTATTAATGTGTTCCATGCAAACATTTCGTCAGAAATTTCTTTTATTCCCTCAGGTAAAGAAGCTGTGTCCGAAACATAAATTATTTTATCTTCGGTTACGGCAGCATAAACAGAAAGCGGTAAAAACGAGGTAAAGTTAAGCATGTTCCATAAAAGATTGTTTTTGCCGTCATCAAATCCGGTTATGTTCTCCGGGATATATATTACTCTTATATGCCTTCTGTTAATGGCTATGTATTTCATCTCCGTATCATCGGTTGACGAAAGAATAAGACCGCTCAGTTTAAAGCACGGTTTTTCGGTCATAGTTCTTTCTGCTTCGCTGATATCATAAGGCAAGGCAACAAGACCGATATACTCGTTATTCAGAATGTTATACGAATTGTGCGAAAAAAGTTCCAGTTCATCCTTGAAAGGAGTTCCCATTCTTCCTATGACACCGCAACCGTTTTCCATAAAGCTTTTTGCTTCGCTGATATTAAAGCAACGGGGATAAATATCTTCGCCGCCTGAAAAATCTGTTTTCCCCAAAAAGAACAGCTCGCAGAGTCCTTTTCTTATGCCGCTGAGAGAAGATCCGCATTCCGCAAAAACAGATTCGAAAGATATTTTATCTGTGACGGCTTTGGCGGTGTATTTGCCGCCCATAATAAAACAGACGTCTCTCACCAGAGCAAGAGCTTTTGCAAAGTGCGGCTCTTCTTTTAAGTCCTCAAGCGCAATCAAACATGTTTCATAAAGATTATATTCAGGAACATACCAAAACAACGGACCATAAGGAGGATAAATCCCCTCTGCCGATTTTTTCATAATATCCGAAACAAGCACGTTCTGAATTATCTGTTTGTGTAAAAGAAAAGCCTTGCAAACATCAAAAAGAACCGTATATTCACAAATATCAAAGGACATTATCAGTTCATAGAGCGCTTTTGTTGTTTCTTCGTCTGCGGAACTATCCGCCTTGACAAGAAACATTTCAATAACTTTTGACCAATAAGGGTTACCGTAATAAGAGAACAAATCTCTGATTGTTTCTTCATTTTCGATTTCATCGTAATCGTCAAAAGCGGTTTCATAATATTTCAAGGCAGTAAAATATTCAAGAAACATCTTATGATAAAATTCGCCATCTATCATTATTGCACGGCTTCGCAGATATTCCGTTAAAAACTCTGCTCTGTACTGGGCATCCGAATATTCATTCTTCAGAACGACGGTAAAGATTTTTTTTGCATCAATCCGTTTTCCCAATGAAAGTAAACGGTAGCGTTCCGCCGAAAAGGCTTTAAGAATTTCGGAAAGCCTTCTGGAAACCATTTCTCGATAATCATCGGGTATGTCTGCAACAGAATTTTTCTGCGACAAAGTTATCTCGCAAACGGCATCGTATATACCGATAGTGGTTTTCGGAATTTCATTTTTTTTATCGTAAATAATAGCAAGCTGTGACAATAACAAAGGATTTGTGCGTATTTCGTCCGCGAGATCCTGAATATGAACATAAAAATCGTTGCTTTTATCTGGTGAACCAAGCAACAGAAATAAATTTGAGCCGAACGCTTTGATCTGATCTTCCTGAAGAGAACGAAGCTCCAATTTTTTCGGGGTTTGTCCGTTCATTGCAATTAAATCCGCATCGTATTCATTGCGGCTTGTAAAAAACAGCGTTGTTGATTCGGAATTCTCTTTGTAATAATTTTCAACCAAAGACAGAAATTTTCTTACACCGTTTTCGGTTGCGATTTCATCCATTCCGTCAAGCACCAACATCAGTTTTTTTACAGAAATCAGGCTTTTAAAATCTTCCGCAGTAAAAAAATCGCGGTTGCCGCAATAGCGTTTGAATTCCTCAAACATTTTTGGAAACAGATTGCTTTCGTCAGCCAGCTTATGGCAAGTCAGGGTCAGAACCAACGTATTCTCATCCGCTGAGTTTCGCAACTGATCTATATAACATGATTTACCGCTGCCTGCAGGACCGTATAAAAACAAGATATCATTTGTATTGAAAAATTCCGAAGAATCAACTATTTCCCTGCCGTCCTCATCGCTTACGGAACGGTTGATATAAAGACTTTCGTGGTTGAATTCACGCTCTGCAATATGCATTGATTTCAGCATGGATACAAGGCGTAAATAAGTGGGCTTTGTTGCTTCTTTATATATTTTGATATTACGGTTGTTAATCAGAGTCTGAACGTTATAAAGAATCTTTTCAAGATAATCTTCGGTAAGTTCACGGCCGTTAAGCACAACCGCGCTTATATTTTCGGCAAGCTGAGGAAGATTTTCTGCATAAAGTCCGTAATCAGATACCACGGGTACGCATCGGTTCTGATAATCATCAATCTTCTGAAGTTCTTCAATTTCAATGGGAACATATTCGCTGTTTATGGTATTTTCTGTGTATAAAAGTAAAAATACCGTGCTTTTTTCTACGGCTTCGCGGCTCCACTGACGGAAGTCTCCCGCACAGGAATAGTCCGATTCTGTGCAGGAAATACCTTTTTGACGCAAAAAAGAAATAATTTTATCTTTTAATTCGGCATCTTTGCCCGTCCAACTGATAAACAAATCGCTCTGACGAATATCCGTACGTTGCATAAGGAACATCCCCTTGTTTTTTCTTTATTCATATAATAGCTTACTTTAACGAATTTTACAACAAAAAAATAAAAACACGGAAAACGTAAGCATGGCTTGTTTTCCGTGTTTCATTTTTGATTTTATCAGTCGTTGTTGTTTTCTCTTCTCTGTCTGTTGCCTCTGTCGCCGCGGAAATCTCTTCTGGGCTTTCTGGGGGCATCTGAAACAGTGTTTTCGGGAACAAGACCCTCAACCTCGATAAGTGCCTCACGGCGTGAGAAATTGAGTCTGCCCTGGTCATCCTTGGGAAGAACCTTAACGATAACTTCATCGCCAACGTTAACTGCGTCTTCAACCTTTTCTGTTCTCTTAACATCAAGCTGGCTGATGTGAACCATACCCTCTTTGCCGGGTGCGATTTCAACAAATGCGCCGAAGCTCATAAGGCGGGTAACAACGCCCTTGTAGATTGCGCCGACTTCGGGATCGTTAGCAATTGTTTCAACAATGAAGATAGCTCTGCGTGCATCATCGATATCTGTTGATGAAACGAAGATGTTGCCGTCTTCCTGAACATCAATCTTACAGTTGCACTCTGCGCAGATCTTCTGGATAACCTTGCCCTGCTTGCCGATAACATCGCCGATCTTTTCGGGATCAATCTTTGTTGTAAGCATCTTGGGTGCCCACTTTGAAAGCTCTGCTCTGGGTTCTGAAATAACGGGAAGCATGATTTCGTCAAGAATATAGCATCTTGCTGTGTAAGTCTTGTCGAGTGCCTCTCTGATGATTGCGGGAGTAAGACCGTGTACCTTGAGGTCCATCTGGATTGATGTGATACCCTTCTTTGTACCTGCAACCTTGAAGTCCATATCGCCGAAGAAGTCTTCAAGACCCTGGATATCAACCATTGTCATGAAGCGGTCGCCTTCTGTGATAAGACCGCAGGAGATACCTGCAACGGGAGCCTTGATGGGAACGCCTGCTGCCATAAGTGAAAGTGTTGAACCGCAAACTGAGCCCTGTGATGTTGAGCCGTTTGATGAAAGAACTTCTGAAACAACACGGATTGTGTAGGGGAATTCCTCAACTGAGGGAAGAACGGGGATGAGTGAACGCTCTGCAAGTGCGCCGTGGCCGATTTCTCTTCTGCCGGGGCCTCTTGAGGGCTTTGTTTCACCAACTGAATATGAGGGGAAGTTGTAGTGGTGCATATAGCGCTTGCTTTCTTCCTCATCAAGACCGTCAAGGAGCTGTGCATCGCTCATGGGGCCGAGTGTTGTGATTGAAAGAACCTGAGTCTGACCTCTGGTGAACATACCTGAGCCGTGAACTCTGTCAAGAAGGTCTACTTCTGCGTTAAGAGGACGGATTTCGTTGATGCCTCTGCCGTCAACGCGCTTGCCGTCATCAAGAAGCCAGCGGCGGACAACGTACTTCTGAACCTTGTAAAGGCATTCCTCAATCTTAACTTCCATATCGGGATAGATTTCGTCAAACTTCTCGTGAACCTTTTCGTAAACGGGCTTAAGGCGCTCGTCACGGATTCTCTTATCGTCTGTATCAAGAGCAAAACGGATATCTTCGATTGCGAAATCCTTGATTGCTTCGTACATTTCGGGATCGGGATCGTTTGAGGGGAAGTCAACCTTTTCCTTGCCGCATTCAGCCTTGATCTGGTTGATGAACTCAACGATTCTCTGGTTTTCCTTGTGAGCAAACATGATACCGTCATACATATCATCGTTGGAAACTTCGTTTGCACCTGCTTCGATCATTGCAACAAGCTCACTTGTTGAAGCAACTGTAACATACATTTCACTCTTTGCTCTCTCTTCAAGAGTGGGGTTGATAACGTATTTGCCGTCAACAAGACCGACAACTACGCTTGAAACGGGGCCGTCCCAGGGAATTTCTGAAATTGAAATAGCAATTGAAACACCGAGCATTGCAGCGATTTCGGGCTGGCAGTCGGGGTCAACTGACATAACTGTTGCAACAACGCCAACATCGTTTCTCATATCCTTGGGGAAAAGAGGTCTGATGGGTCTGTCGATAACGCGTGATGCAAGAGTAGCCTTTTCGCTTGCCTTGCCTTCACGGCGCTGGAATGAGCCGGGGATTCTGCCTACTGCATAGAGCTTCTCTTCGTAGTCAACCGAAAGGGGGAAGAAGTCAACGCCCTCTCTGGGTTTTGCAGCCATTGTAGCTGAGCAGAGCACGTTTGTTTCACCGTAGCGAACAAGGCATGCGCCGCCTGCAAGCTGAGCCATTTTGCCTACTTCAACAACAAAAGGTCTGCCTGCGATTTCTGTTTCGTACTTTTTGAAAGCTTCAAAAAACATTTCTTTTACCTCTCTGTAAAATTTTTATTTCCACAGGCGGCAGATTTGGGTTTAGCAATAAATCCAATAATCGGAAACCCGATTGCTCGATTTACCGCTAAAACCGAGGAAAACAGCCGCCTGAAAGATGCGTGATTTTGCCGATTTAAAGCTGTGCCGAGCTAATACTTTAACATACTGACCTGACCTTTAAAACGACACAAAGCAGGCAAGATGAGTTCCTGCCTGCTTTATTGACGGATTATTTACGGATACCAAGTCTTGCGATGATTGAACGGTAACGCTCAATGTCAACCTTCTGAAGGTATGCAAGAAGGTTTCTTCTGTGACCAACCATCATAAGAAGTCCACGTCTTGAGTGGTGGTCCTTCTTGTGCTCCTTAAGGTGCTCGGTAAGGTCGTTGATTCTCTTTGTAAGAACAGCGATCTGAACTTCGGGTGAACCTGTGTCACCTTCGTGGAGAGCGTATTCCTGCATGATTGCGGTCTTTTCTGCCTGTGTCATTTCTTTTCACCTCATTTAATTATTTGCCTCGACTCCCAGAAAACGGCAGGTGAACACCTCAGTGAGGTTTGCTCCGATATCCGAGAAACGGGCATGTGCAAATGGGATTATATCACAACGTCCCGCAAATGTAAAGACTTTTTTTGAAATTATTTATAATAGCCATTCACGGGTTGCGGGCATACAATGGATTGGAGGCATATGCCTCCGAAAAAACAAGGCGGCTGCGTCAGCGGTGGTATCTTGCATACCCTTGGGGAGCCTGCGGACATCTGCAGCCGCCATAATTATAGATTATTCATCCGAGCCGACCTTGTTCAGTGCCTTGAGAGGGTCGACATATTCGCCGTCAATCAGCACCTCAAGGTGAAGATGGTCTTCTGCTGCGATTTCAACGGGAATGTGACCCAACGAGCCGATTTTATCGTATTTTTCAACCTCGGTGCCTTCTGGCAGACAGCTTCCTTCCTTCATGCCGCAGTAACGCACTGTCATTCCGTTGCCGTGGTCAATTTCAACGATTGTGCCCCAGAAGATATCGTCCTCAACGCTTATGATTTTGCCTTTTGCAACGGCAACAACCTCGTTGCCCGCACTGCCGCCGAAATCAACGCCGTTATGCACACGCCAATCGCCCATTGTCTTTGACTCAACCATTTCGCCGTTGCTGAAATCCTTGATGATATCCGTGCCCATAGGCAGAGCAAAATTGCCTGAATAAGGCTTGTTTTTCTCGGCAGTTTCAGTGACGGTGTAAACACGCTCGTCTTCCACGCCGCTGACACCGATGTTTGCCTCCTCGGTCAGCGGCTGAGTTTCTTCGATGCTCCATTCAACGGTTACTCTGCTGAAAGTTTCACTGTCCGAATTTTTTGAGGGTGATTTGACAAAACCGATTGCGGTGCCGATTGCAACGGCAACAAGGCAGACCGTAAGCGCAAGATAAATATTGGGATAATTTTTGATGCTTTTTTTCATTGATTGGCCTCTTTTCACTCATAATATTTCCCCCATATTTTTGGCATAAGCGGAGCAGATTATACCTTCGTTGCCTGAAAAACGGAAAAACAATGCATATGAAAGGAAAAAAATTAAAATAAATACTTGATACTTGCGCTGTTTTCTGTAATAATAGTAGCGTATAAGTTTAAATTAGGAGTGTATGTCTTTGGATAACAAAAAACTTGCAAAGCTTCTTTTTCCTCATATCGATAAAACCCCCGATTACTATGAGGAGCTCTATCCCGAAAGAGGTCTTGCGGAGGGTGCAAGGGTAACCCGTTTTGCTCCGTCACCCACAGGCTATCTTCATATCGGCGGACTTTTCGGCGCACTTGTTGATGTGCTTACCGCTCAGGCAACAGGCGGCGTTTCCTACCTCAGAATTGAGGATACGGATAAAAAGCGTGAAATTGATGACGGTGTTTCCGCAATCATAAACGGCTTTGATTATTTCGGTGTTGAATTCACCGAGGGCGTAACAGGTTTCGGCACGGAAAAGGGCGCATACGGTCCCTATACCCAGAGTCAGCGTGCTGAAATTTATCAGACCGTTGCAAAGAGCCTTGTTGAAAAAGGACTTGCATACCCCTGCTTCTGCACTGCGGACGAGCTTGCAGACCTGCGCAAAGAGCAGGAAAAGGGCGATGCACTTATCTGGGGTTACTTCGGCAAATGGGCAAAATGCCGCGATCTTACTCTTGAGCAGATTGAGCAGAATCTTGCAGAGGGCAAGCCTTGGGTGCTTCGTCTTCGCTCGGGCGGAAATGACGGAAAAATCATTTTTGACGATGTTATCAGAGGCAAAATCGAAATGCCCGAAAACATAATTGATGAAGTGCTTCTTAAGTCGGACGGAATTCCCACTTATCATTTTGCTCACGCCTGCGATGACCACTTTATGAGAACAACTCATGTTATCCGCGGCGAAGAATGGATTTCTTCAGTGCCCAAGCATATTGAACTTTTCAAGGCTTGCGGCTATAAGGTGCCCAAGTATGCACACACACCTCAGGTGCTTAAGATAGACGAAGAAACAGGGGACAAGCGTAAGCTTTCAAAGCGTAAGGACCCCGAAGCGGCTGTCGGCTATTTTGTTGAGGGCGGTTTCCCCAAGGAGAGCGTGCTTGAATATCTGCTCACTCTCATCAACTCGAACTTCGAGGATTGGCGCAGGGCAAATCCCAAGGAAGATATTTCAAAATTCCCCTTCAATCTCAAAAAGATGAGCTCAAGCGGCTGTCTGTTTGACCTTGTGAAGCTCAATGACGTAAGTAAGAATGTTATTTCCGTTATGAGTGCACAGCAGGTTTATGAGAATATTGCAGCCTGGGCAAAGGTGTATGACCCCGAGTTTTATGCTCTCTTTACCGCAGACCCCGAATTCTCAACTGCTGCGGTGAATATTGACAGAGAGAATCCCAAACCCCGTAAGGACATTGCAAAGTGGAGCGAGGTCAAGGACTATTTCTCATATCTTTATAACGAGCTTTATGTTGCGGATTACACTCTGCCTGAAAATATTTCAGCGGCAGATGCCGCCGCAATTGCGGAAAAATACATAAATGAATTCTCACTTGCGGATGATAAAGACCAATGGTTTGCAAGAATCAAGGATATGTGCGAGCCTCTCGGCTTTACTCCCAATGTTAAGGAATACAAGAAAAACCCCGATGCATTCAAGGGTCATGTAGGTGATGTTTCAACGGTTATCCGCATTGCCCTGACCTCACGCAGAAACACACCTGACCTTTATTCAATTATGAATCTTCTCGGCGAGGACGAAATAAAGGCAAGGCTCAACGCTGCAATTGACAGCTGGAAATAAAGAAAGGACAGAAATACAATGGACGAAATGAATATCCCTTCAAATTTTATATACGACTTTATCGATGAAGACCTTGCCAACGGCGTGAATAACCGCATTCAGACCCGTTTTCCGCCCGAACCCAACGGCTATCTCCACATCGGCCACGCAAAGGCTATCTGCATCGACTTCAGCACTGCCGAAAAATACGGCGGCGAGTGCAATCTCCGTCTTGACGACACCAACCCCTCAAAAGAGGATGTTGAATATGTTGATGCAATCAAGGCAGACATTGAGTGGCTGGGCTTCAAGTGGAATAAAGTGCTTTATGCATCAAGCTATTTCGATTTTATTTATGAATGTGCGATAAAACTCATCAAGAACGGCAAGGCATATGTCTGCGACCTTTCTGCAGATGAAATCAGAGAATACAGAGGAACACTCACAGAGCCCGGCAAAAACAGCCCCTACCGCGACCGTTCGGTTGAGGAGAACCTTGACCTCTTTGCAAGAATGACCGCAGGCGAATTTGCTGACGGTGAGAGAACTCTCCGCGCAAAGATTGATATGGCATCACCCAACATCAATATGCGTGATCCCGTTATTTACAGAATTGCTCATGTTACCCACCATCAGACGGGCGACAAGTGGTGTGTTTATCCCATGTATGACTTTGCACATCCTCTTTCGGATGCAAGAGAGGGCGTAACCTATTCACTCTGCTCACTTGAATTTGAAAATCACAGACCCCTTTATGATTGGTTCATCAATGAAGTCGGCTTTGAGGAGCCTCCCAGACAGATTGAATTCGCCCGTCTTAACCTCAACTACTGTGTAACAAGCAAGAGATATAACCTTGCAATGGTTCAGAACGGCACAGTTGACGGTTGGGATGACCCCAGAATGATTACTCTCAGCGGTATGAGAAGAAGAGGCTATCCTGCAGCAGCCGTTCGTGATTTCATAACCCGTATCGGTGTTTCAAAGGCAGACAGCGTTGTTGATTACGGTCTGCTTGAGGCTTGCGTAAGAGATAATCTCAACGAAAACGCATCCCGCGCAATGGCTGTTCTCCGCCCCCTCAAGGTTGTTATCGATAACTACCCCGAAGGTCAGAGCGAAGCAATTGAGGTTGAAATCAATCCTCTTAAGCCTGAGCTCGGCACAAGAACCGTTCATTTCTCAAGAGAAATTTTCGTTGAGCGCGATGACTTTATGGTTGAGCCTCCCAAGAAATATTTCAGACTTTATCCCGGCAATGAAGTCCGCCTCAAGAGCGCATATCTTGTGACCTGCAACAGCTGGGAAACAGATGAAGACGGCAATGTTACCTGCCTCCACTGCACATACGACCCTGAAACAAAGGGCGGCGATGCACCTGACGGCAGAAAGGTCAAGGGAACCATTCATTGGGTAAGCGCTTCAGACAGCGTGCCTTGCGAAATCCGCCTTTATGACCGTCTTTTCAGCGCTGAGGATCCCATGGCTGACGGCAAGGAAAATTATCTCAATCACCTTAATCCCAACTCACTTGAAATTCTTGAGGGTTGCCTTGTTGAAGGCGGTCTTAAGGACGCAAAGTGCGGCGATACATTCCAGTTTATGAGACAGGGTTACTTCTGCGTGGACAAGACTTCAACTGACGAAAAGCTTGTCTTTAACCGCACTGTTGCTCTCAACACATCCTGGAAATAAAATCGAAAGGAAGCAAAAAAATGAAGGCACTTTACAGAATAGTCAACGGTCTGCTTGCTGCGGCTGTTTTTCCCGTAATTATTTTTGTTGATTTAGTTCTTTTCCGTCTTTCAACCAGCATTTTCCCTGCAGGTCTTGAAGAAGCGATTTCGGTTAAGTTCATTATTGACGTTATCACAGGAAAAGAACAGTTCTGGAACGAAATGATTATCAAAAGATCAGATGGCTTTTCCTGGCCCGTTGCTCTTGACCCCATCAAGGGCAGGCTGATTGCGGTTGCGGTTTGCTTTGTTCTTGTTGTTCTTATTTCACTTTTCATCATTGTCTGGTCCTGCTGCAGCAACAGGCGCATTCCCGTGCTTGCCGCAAGCGCCGGCGGACTTGTTTCAACAATAGTTATGATTGCTTGCTTCAACTCTGCAGCAGCACTCTTCACAAGCGGCACAATCAATCTTGTCAGCCTTTTCTCAACAGGCTGGATTGCTTCCATTCTCGGCGGATTTGTCAGCGTTGACCTGCTCAGTCTGGGCGGATTCCAGAACGGACTCATTTTCCTTTTTGTCGGTCTTCTTATCTGGACAGGCGCACATTACCTTATCGAAATCGGCGATACCGAAGAAGAAAAAGCAAAGTCAAGAAAATAATAAAGAGGTGCTTTTATGAAAGCAGTTTCGTTTGATAAAATTAACCTGGGCGGTTTCTGGAAAAAGCGTTTTGATATCAACAAATCCGCAACAATTCCTATGGTTTATGACCGCTTCAGCGACACAGGCAGATTTGATGCCTTTAAATTTGAGTGGAAAGACGGCGACCCCAAGCAACCCCATATTTTCTGGGATTCGGATGTAGCAAAATGGATGGAGGCTGTTGCTTACACCATTCATCAGTGCCCGGACAAAGAGCTGGAAGCTGTGGTTGACGGCGTTGTTGACCTGATTGAAAAGAACCGTGACGAGAACGGATATTTCAACATTTATTTCACCGTTTGCGAGCCGGATAACCGCTTTGTTAACCGTATGGCACACGAGCTTTATTGCGCGGGTCACCTTACGGAAGCGGCAATTGCATATTATAATGCCACGGGCAAGGATAAATTTCTCCGTCTGATGTGCGATTATATGGATCACATCGAAAAGGTGTTCATCATCGATGATTCCGCGGATTTCAGCACCCCCGGTCACGAGGAAATCGAGCTTGCTCTTGTTAAGCTTTATGATTTGACGGGAAACGAGAAATACCTCAGGATGAGCAGCCACTTTGTTGAAACAAGAGGCACATCCGAAAAGGACGAAGAAAGTCCTTACTATATAAGCCACTCCTATGACCAGACCCACAAGCCTGTCCGCGAGCAGGAGAGGGCAACGGGTCACAGCGTAAGAGCGACCTATCTTTACTGTGCAATGGCAGACCTTGCCCTGCGTATGAACGATAAATCTCTTTTCGATGCCTGCAGAAAACTGTTTCTCAGCATCGCGGAAAAGCAGATGTATGTTACCGGCGGCATAGGCTCCACCCATTACGGCGAACGCTTCACAGAGGATTACGACCTGCCCAATGATATGGCATATTCGGAGACCTGCGCCTCAATCGGACTTGCCCTTTTTGCAAGAAGAATGAGTCTGCTTGACCCTGATTCGCTTTATGCAGATGTGGCGGAAACCGCAATCTATAACTGTGCGCTTGCGGGTGTTTCGCTCAAAGGAAATGCGTTTTTCTATGTTAATCCTCTGGAAATCAACGCCGAGAGAAACCGCAAAAACAGGGAATATTATCAGTATAAAGGCAGCTCTTTTGATACGGTGCAGCGCCTTGAGGTTTTTGACTGCTCCTGCTGCCCTCCCAACATCGCCCGAATGGTTGCGTCAATCGGAGATTTTCTCTATACATATAATGATGATACTGTTTTTGTTCATCATTATTTTGAGTCAGAGGCAGATTTTGACGGTATAAAAATCACTCAGAACACGGAATACCCCAATAACGGCGCGGTTAAGCTGACTGTTAAGGGCATGGCAGGCAAAACTCTTGCCGTCAGAATTCCCGGCTGGGCAGAAAACTGCACGGTGAACGGCGCATTCAAAACGGAAAAAGGTTATGCATACATTGAAATCAAGGATGACGAAACAGAAATTAACCTTGATTTTGCAATGGAATGCCGTCTGGTTTCCGCAAATCCCGCAGTTGAAGCGGATATCGGCAGAGTTGCCCTTTGCAGAGGACCTTTGGTTTACTGTGCGGAGAAAATCGACAACGGCGTGTCCCTCAACAACCTGAGTATCAGCGAAAATCTTAATGCAGAAATTTCTTTTAATGAAGAAATGCAGGCATATACCGTTGAGGCGGACGGCTTTGAGGATGCAGCTTTTGATGCTCTTTACCGCAGATACCGTAATGACGGCATCAGCCGAAGAATAAAGCTGATTCCCTATTTTGCATTTGCAAACAGAGGCGCAAGCGATATGCTTGTTTGGCTCAGAATAAAATAAAAAATTTGAATAAAAAGCTCCTTTACGGCTAAAATAATTCCAAACGGAAAATTATTTTGCGTAAAGGAGCAATTTTTATGAAGAAAATTTCATTTGCGGTTGTTGCCGCTGTGCTTTTCATTTCCGTGGTTTTTGCTGCTTGCGGCGGCACAGAGGACGGCAAGGTTACCGACCCTGCCCACAATGACCCCATCCTCACAACCATTGAGGATATGATGACCGAAGCTGCAACGGATTTTGAAAATATGGTTACGAATGATATGTCGGATATGTCGGACGGCAATCTTTCAACATCAGACACTTCGCTGACCACAATTGCATAAAAACAAAAAGCCTCTGCATCTTGCGATGCGGAGGCTTTCGCTTTAATAATTAATACTTGATGTTTGTAAATTCGCCTGTTGTCTTGGCTGAGCCTGCGCCGTTAACTTTACCAACCAAGATCTTGAGTTCAAGAGTTGCAGCGAAATTATACTGATAATTGATTTCAGCAATCTTGCCGTCAACAACCTTAACGGAAACCTTTACGTTTGTGTAGTCAACGTCTGTGTTGTTAAGAGTGATAAGGCTGCCTGCTGCGTCCTTGATGCCTGCATCAACTTCTTCGTGTGTGATGAAGTCGTTTGTGAATCTTGAGAAGGGAGTTGCGTTTGTCTTCTTGGGGTTAGAAGCATTAGCGAGTGTGAAGCTGTAAACGCCGTCAGCAACGCTGAAGTTTGCAAGGTCAGCTTCTGTGAGCTTTGTAGCCTTGATCTGATAGTCGTCATCGGGAGTGTCCTTGGGGAATGTGCCTGTCTTTGTGCCGATTCCGAGGAAACCGCCTACAACTGAGCTGAGGTCTGAGTTTTCGTCAACCATCTTGATAACGCTGTTAAGAGCGTTTGTCATGTTACCAACATCGATGGGGTTAACATAGGAGCAGTTTCTGTTGAACTTGTAGGAGCCCTTTGCTGCCTTAGCTGTTTCAGCATTAAGGAAAGCAACGAAATCAGCCTTTGTCATTTCAGCATCTGCTGCGGGAGCTGATGTTTCTTCTGCTGATGTTTCTTCTTCTGAGGGAGCCTCTGAAGCGTCTGATGTGTCTGCTGCTGAAGATTCTTCAACGGGAGCGTCTGTTGATTCCTCAACGGGAGCGTCTGTGATTTCTTCTGCTGCTGTTGTGGTTGTTGTGTCGCCTGTTGTCTTGTCACCGCAAGCTGCAAGTGCAAAAAGCATTGCTGCTGCGAGGAGAATTGCGAGAAGCTTTTTCATGGTTTTTCCTCCTGAAAATATGTTTTGTTTTGTGTGCAAACCGCACATTTCTTATTATAAAAATAACTCATAACGGCGGATTTGTCAAGGGTGAATGTGAAAATCACAATGCCAAAAAATGACCGCGGAATTTATGAATATTTACATATTATTAATATTTATAGGTGACAGAGTTAATTTTTTATGTTATAATAACTTATTATATAATGGAGGACTGTGCGTTATGGCGGTTAAGAAATTTATCTCCTGGAATGTTAACGGAATCAGAGCTTGCCTTCAGAAGGACTTTTACGAAAGCTTCAGGGCGCTGGATGCGGATATCTTCTGCCTGCAGGAAACCAAGATGCAGGAGGGGCAGGCGGAGCTTGTTCTTGACGGATACCGTCAGTTCTGGAACTATGCGGAGAAAAAAGGTTATTCGGGCACCGCGGTTTTCACAAAAGAAGAGCCTCTTTCCGTGGCTTACGGAATCGGCATTCCCGAGCATGACACCGAGGGCAGGGTAATCACCCTTGAATTTGAAAATTACTATTTCATAACCGTTTATGTTCCCAATGCAAGGGACGGACTTGTGCGCCTTGATTACCGAATGGATTGGGAAAACGCTTTCAGAGAATATATATGCGCCCTTGACGCGAAAAAACCCGTCATTTTCTGCGGCGACCTTAATGTTGCCCACAAGGAAATTGACCTGAAGAACCCCAAGTCAAACCGCCGCAACCCCGGATTCACCGATGAAGAAAGAGGCAAATTCGGAGAAATGCTTGAAAGCGGTTTTGTGGATTCCTTCCGTTATTTTTATCCCGACCTTGAGGGGGCATACAGCTGGTGGTCATACCGCTTTTCCGCAAGGGCAAAGAACGCGGGATGGAGAATCGACTACTTTATTGTTTCCGAAAAACTGAAAGAGAATATGAAGAATGCGAAAATCCATAATGAAATCTTCGGCTCCGACCATTGCCCCGTTGAGCTGGAAATTGAACTGTAAAGGAGAATAAAAATGAACGAGAAAGTTATAAAAATTCTTTGCGCCGTGATGGCGGTTGTAATGGTCGTTTCAGGCGTAGTTTTCTTTGTTTCAACCAAAAACGGCGGAGATGCACCTGAAATAGAGAATCCCGAACCCGTTGAGTTTTCGTTTGAGCAGAGTGCTTATTCAACAAGCACCGCCCTTTCGGTCAAAGGTGCAAACGGCGAGATTTTCCTGCCCACTGATTTTGATAATATTTATTACACCGCAGACCTTAGCGGCAGCGTGAAATTCTTTGAATATGCAGGCGGTCAGATGGTTGCAAGCAATCTTGCCGTAAAGCAGGTCAAGGCAAATCTCAAGGCAAGCCGCGAAACAATTCCCGTAACGGTAAATTATATTGAAAAAGACGGCAAGGCTTGCGGCTACGGTGTTTTCACATCGGATATGAGCAAGGATGTTGAGGTTTATGCTTATGCTTTTGTCAAGCTCACCGCAAAACCTGCAGGCTACGGCAACGGATATCTTCTCATTGCAGACTTTGACAAGAATAATTTCAACAAGGCAGAAAAGCTTTATTCCGAGATTTATAATTTTGACCTTGCAAGCGGCAAGGTGTCAACATATGTTTCCAACCACACAAGACTTATTGACAGCAACGGCACTTTCCGTCAGGACTGGACTCTGCTGACCGATGATTTTGTGAAGAATCTTGGCGGTGCAAATTATTTCCTCTCTTCAAGATACTATAATGAGGCGGATAAAGGTCTGCGCGCCGATGTGATGGTGCTTTCAAATGCATATAAACCCAAGATTGCAGTCAAGGATATTCTGGGTGTCTGGTTTGTCAATGACGGCAACGGTATGCATTATCTCAAGAAAAATGACGGCGGTTTTGCAAACATTCTCAAAACAGGTGACGCGGAAAATGTGCTCACTCAGTTTGAGGGCAATTGGCAGACGGATTATCTCCAGTGCGGAAAATACCTTGTAAATAAAAAGAGCCTTGTGATGATTGACCTGCTGACAGGCGCATCAAAGACTCTCAAAGACATCAATATTGAAAATGCAGATGTTTTTTCCGTTAATGCAGAGGGCACAAAGGCTGTCTTTGCCTCATACGGTGAGCTTAACGCAAACGGTACACCCGTGCAGAGCGTTACCTATTGCACCGTTGACGGCTCGGCAGAGCCCGTAACCTATGCAGAGCCTATGCTCTTCAGCGAAAGTGCGGGATTTGTGTGGCTTGACGGCTCAAGCGTTATGAGCGTACGCGCTCTCACCGCTGACGGAAAAACAGCAGGAAGCGTTGTTTATACTTATTAAAAACAGAGCAGGGACAGCCTTGACGACTGTCCCTGAAAATCAGATATTTTCTTTTCTGAAATCAATCAGCAATTCATCCTTCTGAGGATTGAGCTGAGTGTATTTCACTCCTGCGCTGTCAAACATTCTCTTTGATGCGCGGACTCCCACAGTTTCGGCGTATTTATCGGAAAGATAGAAAACTTCTTTTATTCCGCACTGAATGATTGCCTTTGCGCACTCGTTGCAGGGGAAAAGGGCAACATAGATTTTGCAGCCCTCAAGGCTTGCACCGCCGCTGTTGAGAATGGCGTTGAGCTCTGCGTGGCAAACATAAGGATATTTTGTTTCGTATTCATCGCCTGAGCGCTCCCAAGGGAAATCGTCATCGTTGCATCCCTGAGGGAAGCCGTTGTATCCAACGGACATAATCTTGTTGCGGCTGTTTACTATGCAGGCGCCAACCTGAGTGCTGGGGTCCTTGCTTCTGCGGGCAGAAAGAAGGGCAATTCCCATAAAATATTCGTCCCATGAAATATAGTCGGTTCTCTTCGGCATATTGCGGACACTCCTTTTTTATTATCTGTGAGAATTTTAACATAAAAAGAAAAATTTTACAATATCAAAATTATTTACCTCCGAGGTGGTCAAAATGGGTTTTTTAACTAAATTGTTCGGTGACTATTCAACAAAGGAAATAAAGCGTATCCGCCCCCTTTGCGATAAAGTCCTTAAGCTTGAGGATGAATTCTCAAAGCTTACCGATGAGCAGCTGCAGGCTAAAACGCCTGAATTCAAGCAGCGTCTTGCAAACGGTGAAACTCTTGACGATATTCTTCCCGAGGCATTTGCCGCTTGCCGTGAAGCATCGTGGCGAGTAATCGGACTCAAGCACTTCCCCGTGCAGATTATCGGCGGAATCATTCTCCATCAGGGCAGAATTGCCGAAATGAGAACAGGTGAAGGTAAAACTCTTGTTGCAACCCTGCCTGCTTATCTTAATGCGCTCACGGGTGAAGGCGTTCATATCGTTACGGTCAACGATTATCTTGCACGCCGTGACAGCGAGTGGATGGGCAAGGTTTACCGTTTTATGGGTCTCACGGTTGGTCTTATTATCCATGAAAAAGAAAATCCCGAGAGAAAAGAAGCCTATGCCGCAGACATTACTTACGGTACAAACAATGAAATGGGCTTCGACTATCTCCGTGACAATATGGTTGTTTATAAGGAACACAAGGTGCAGAGAGGTCACAGCTTTGCAATTGTTGACGAGGTTGACTCCATTCTTATCGACGAGGCGAGAACTCCCCTCATCATTTCGGGACGCGGCGAAAAGTCAACCGACCTTTACAAAACCGCAGACCGCTTTGCAAAGTCACTCAGATGCGTGAAAATCAAGGAAGTCAATTCCAAAGAAAACATTGAAGATCTTGTTGACGATACCTGCGATTATGTTGTTGACGAAAAAGCAAGAACTGCAACTCTCACAAAGAGCGGTGTTGCCAAGGCTGAGTCCGCTTTCAATGTTGAAAACCTTATGGACCCCGAGAACATGACTCTTCTCCACCACATCAATCAGGCAATCAAGGCAAACGGCGTTATGCGCAATGATGTTGACTATGTTGTAAAAGATAATCAGGTGCTTATTGTTGATGAGTTCACGGGCCGTATTATGATGGGCAGACGCTACAACGAAGGTCTGCATCAGGCAATTGAAGCCAAGGAAAATGTTAATGTTGAGCACGAGAGCAAAACGCTTGCCACAATCACTTTCCAGAACTATTTCCGTCTTTATAAAAAGCTTTCGGGTATGACAGGTACGGCAATGACGGAAGAAACCGAATTTGCTCAGATTTATAACCTTGATGTTATTGAAATTCCCACCAACAAGCCTATGATAAGGCAGGATATGTCCGATGTGGTTTATAAAACCGAAAAGGCAAAGTATGATGCTGTTATCGGTGTTATCGAGGAGTGCCATGCAAAGGGTCAGCCTGTGCTTGTAGGTACTGTTTCCATCGAAAAGTCGGAATATCTCAGCGCACTTCTCAAGCGCAAGGGCATCAAGCATGAAGTCCTCAACGCAAAGCACCACGAAAAGGAAGCGGAAATTGTTGCTCAGGCAGGTAAGCCTTATGCCGTAACAATCGCAACAAATATGGCAGGTCGTGGTACCGACATCAAGCTTGGCGGTAACTCCGAATATCTTGCAAAATCCGAACTCCGCAAAAAGGGTTACACTGAGGAGCTTATTGCAGAGGCAACAGGTTTTGCGGAAACAGATAACGAAGAAATTCTCAACGCAAGAGCAGAATATTCTGCACTTGAAAAGAAATATGACGATCAGATTGCTCCCGAAGCGGCTCAGGTAAGAGAAGCAGGCGGTCTTTACATCATCGGCACGGAGCGCCACGAATCCAGACGAATCGATAACCAGCTCAGAGGCCGTGCAGGCCGTCAGGGCGACCCGGGCGCAAGCCGTTTCTTCCTTTCGCTTGACGATGACCTTATGCGACTTTTCGGCGGTGACAGGCTCACGAGTGTTATGAACACCCTCAAGACTCCCGATGATATGCCCATCGAGGCAAAAATGGTCACAAATTCAATCGAAAGTGCACAGAAGAAGATTGAAGGCAGAAACTTTGCAATCAGAAAGAGCGTTCTTCAGTATGACGATGTTATGAACCGTCAGAGAGAGCTTATCTATACACAGCGAAATCAGGTGCTTGACGGCGAGCCTCTCAAGCCCATTATTGAAAAGATGATAAACGGCAGCATCAATGATGCGGTTGATTTCTTCTGCCCTGATGCAGTTTCCAAAAAAGATTGGAATGTTGAAGGTCTGAAGGCGAAATTCAAAGGTTGGCTTCTGACTGACGATGATTTTGCCGATGGCTTTGACAAAGAAGATGCCCGTATGCTTCTCCTTAAGAGAGCGGAAGAAATATATGCGGAAAGAGAAATTACTTTCGGACTTGCAGCAAACGGTGAGCCTCTTATCCGCGAGCTTGAAAAGAGAGTCCTCCTCGGCAATGTTGACAGACAGTGGATGGATCATATTGATGCAATGGACCATCTCCGCAGAGGTATCGGCCTGAGAGCATATGCTCAGACAGACCCCGTTGTTGCTTACAGAAACGAAGGCTCCGAGATGTTTGACGGAATGATTGAAGCAATCCGCGAGGATACTGCAAGACAGATTCTGACCATTCGTATCAAGACCGAAGAAGATACAAAGCGAGAGCAGGCGGCAAAAATAACATCAACAAGCGGTTCGGATGACGGCACTGTGAAGAAACAGCCTGTCAGAAAGAAAGAAAAGGTCGGCCCCAACGACCCCTGTCCCTGCGGAAGCGGCAAAAAATATAAGAAGTGCTGTGGCGGCACAAGACAGTAAATCAGGGAGATATTTTTATGAATAATGTTTCTCTTAAAGAAAAGCTGGGTTACGGCGTTGGTGCAATCGGTCTTGACCTGAGCTACGGAATGTTCTATTCTTACCTTTCCATCTATCTTACAAATGCTCTGGGCATTGCCCCTGCGTTTCTGCTTATTATTACACCGCTGGCAAGACTCTGGGACGGCTTCAACGACCCGATGATGGGTATGATAGTTGATAAGACCAGAACAAAAATGGGTAAGTACCGCCCCTGGATATTAATGGGCGCAATGCTTAATGCAGTTGTGCTTTGCCTGCTTTTCAACAACCCGGGCTTTGCCGCGGGTTCAACGGGACTTTATGTTTATGCCGCAATCCTCTATGTTTTCTGGGGAATGACAAACACCCTTGCGGATATTCCTTTCTGGTCAATGGTGCCTTCCTTTGCAAGCGAAGAAAAGGACAGAAATCTTGTTTCAACCATTGCGAGAGCCTTTTCGGGTCTCGGTCAGGGTATCGTTTCAATTTTTACACCCATGGCGGTTGCCTTCTTTGGCGGCGTTGCGGGCAGCAAGCTTGACGCAATGACTTCCGACACCCTCAGCAAAGGCTTCGGAAAATGGTCAATGATAATGTCAGTCGGTCTTATTTTCTTTGCTCTCATCAGCGTGCTTTCCACCAAGGAAAGAAGAGTTGTTGTCAACAACGAAAAGTTTTCATTCAAAGCGGCAATCAATGTTATCAAAAGCAACGACCAGCTTCTTGTGTTCATGCTTTTTGCCATGATTTCCAACGCAGGCTTCTATATGACATCGGGCATAAGCAGCTACTATTTCACTTCTGTGCTCGGCGACCTTACCCTGCAGTCCAAGTTTAATCTTATGGGCACAATCGGCTCGGTGCTTTCAATCCTTGTTGTGCCTGTATGCTCAAAGTTTATGAATAACCGCACCATTTACAAAATGTCACTCACAATGGCTGCTGCGGGTTACATAGGCATGGCGATTGTCGGCTATGCATTCGGTGAAAGTGTCAGCGTAACGGCTCTCGGTATTTTCTATATTGTCACATCTCTCGGCACGGGCAGTATGTTTGTTAATCAGACGGTTATGCTTGCAGACTGCGTTGACTACGGCGAATACAAAACAGGCAGCCGCAACCAGAGCCTCACTTTCTCGATGAAAGGCTTCCTGCAGAAAATGGCATACACAATGCAGGCGATTATTATGTATGCTTCGTTTACTCTTACGGGTTACAACGGCGAGGCTGCCGTGCAGACTCCTGCCGCAAAGAGCGCAATTTCATTCCTTATGTTCATTGTGCCTCCCGTGATGATTATTGTTTCTCTGATTATCTTTTCAAAGAAATACAAAATCCACGGCGAATTCAAGCGCGAAGTGCTGAATGCCGTGAACGAAAAAGCAAAACAGGAATAAAAACAAAAAACGCCGTCCGATATGGGCGGCGTTCTTTGCGAAAAATGTTATGAGGAATTGACTCAGTATGAGTATGTATCGAGTTAGTCGGAACTAACTGTGTACACATCATACCATATATTATTATGTTTGTCAACAGAAAAAATATTCCAAAAAAGCGGCACCTTCATTTCTGAAAGTGCCGCTTGGGCTTTTATTAAAGTCTTGAAATTTCGATTATGATAGCGTAGATCTTTGTGCCCTTGAACCAGGTAACGATTCTGTCAATGATTGAGGGTTCTTCTGCTTCGAACTCAAGTGCGGGTGTGCCGTCATCAATAATCATTGCCTGTGAAACGCAAAGACCGCCTTCGCCGTATATTTCTGCTCTTACATACTGGAAATCTTCTGCGCCTGTGATTGTGTCAAGGTCAAGGGTAACTGTGCCGTTGCCGTCAACGGGTGTTTTTGAAATTACCTTGCCGTTTGCAATGAACTGAATATGGGTTGCATCAGTAACGCCTGCGGTGATTTTGTGGCCGTCAACTGTGAGCTTTGAGAACATGGGATAGGGGAGTTCGGAGTCTATAACATCAATTTCCGCATCGGGGCCGAGGGTGTCGTTCGGACGAAGCTTTCTTGTGATGCCGAAGAAAGCACCGCTCTGCATTGTTGCCTTGATGTTCTCAACATTGTTTTCTTCCATCATAAATACGCTGAAAGAACTGTCGATTGTGCCGGGATGGTGAGCATCGGAATTGCTGAAGCCGATAACTGTTTTGCCGTAGGGCAGAGTGTACATCAGCAGGTTATCCCAGAGGATTCTGTCATAGCCTGTTGTGCCGTTTCTCTCGTTGAAAACCTCTGTGCCGAGGCAGCTGTCATACTTAAGAATAAGGTCGCCGAAGAACTTAACTGAGTATTCATCGTTAACGACGTCGGGGTTTGCATTTGAATTAAGCCAGTCACCGGGATGGTTGATGTAGGAAAGACCGCCGTGCTCGTCAATATATTTGAGAGCCTGGTCGAAGCCTGCCTCATTTTCTGCTCCGGGGAAGCCGTTGCCTTCGTTTGACTTAAGGAAATGACCGTTAACATGGTTCTTTGTGAGTGAAAGGTTGTTGAATTCGTTGCCGCCGAGAACAGGAGTCATGCCGTAGCCTCTGTTCTCAAAAGTGCCGTTTTTGATAGCCTCATAGTCCTCTGTTGTCAGATGCTCAAAGGGGTTATCAATGAGAAACTGATAGATGTAAAGAGGGTGGAAGAAGGGTGCTTCGTCCCAATCAACGCCGGTAACACCGTGGTCGGTAACAGCAAGGAAATCATAGCCGCGTCTGTAGGATTCCTTAACCATAACTTCAAGGGTATCGTCTGCGTCACTGTATGTTGAGTGTGTGTGAAGGGAGCCTTTGTATGCGCCCCATGCATCGTCACCTTCCCAGACAACATCTGCGTAAGGGGAAACGATAGTGTAGTCGCCGTTTGCTGCAAAGCCGATAACGCCAATCTGCATCATCATCAATGCTGCCAGAGCAATGCCGAGAATTTTTTTGAAAGTTTTCATGTTTTGCCTCCTGTATTAGAGATTACTAGTCTATTTAACCAAAAAATAACCAAAAAGTCAATATAAAATAAGAAAAAGCTCCATCGTTGTGATGGAGCTGATCTTATTAAAGTATAACCGAAACAAGGAGAACGCAGAGCGCAAAGAAGCTCACATAAGGCATCAGCAGAGGCCAGATGGGCATAAGGCTCAGTGCATAGAGAGCGCCCATATTAACCTTGATGAACATTGTGCTTTCTGCTTCGTTAATGTTCTGCCAGCAGAAGCTGATGTCATTGCCCTCAACATAAAACTCGTCAATTCCCATGCTTTCTTTTGAGTCTGCAATGTCAAAGCCGCATTCCTTAAGACCGTCCGCAACGAGCTTTGTCATTTCTTCGTCAATAAAAGTGATTCTGCCCTCAAGGCGAAGCTCGTCAGCAGGTTCTTCCTGGCGGAGATGACCGTTTTTGAAGCCCGTGCACCACCAATATTTATCGTATTCTCTGGTGAATTCGCGGACCCATGTGCCGTCAAGCTGTTCGTGCCAGAGAGTCATTTCCATGTTGAGCCAGTCTTCTTCTGCAGGGCAGTTGAAGAAAGTCCATTCGCTCATTCCGTCATCAACATGAGGTCTGTTGTAAATACCGATTTCACCGCCGTAGAATACCATGCCGTACTGGCCTTTCCACATCTGGAGCATCCAGTCTTTACCTGCATAGGTGAAGAAAATGCGGATGTAGTCGTATTCAAGAAGAAGATAAGGTGAAGCAATGTCATAAATTTTGCCGAAGCCGAAGTTGTACTGCCATGCTTCCTTGTCATTGGTGTAGTAATAGTCATCAACATAGCTGTACTGATAGCTGAGAATCTGCTGACCTTCAAGCAAATCCTTGATGAAGTTGCCTTCGGTAACAACATTGATTGCAAATTCGCCGTAGAGTTTTTCGCCGTTAACCTGAGTGGTTGCGGAAATAACGGCTCTGCCTGCGCTGATGCCCTTGACAACACCGTCAGAATCAACCGTTGCAACGGTTGTGTCAGATGATGCCCAGTAGATTTTGGGCTGGGTTTCAACATTGGTGACGCTTGCGGTCATATGGATTTTTTTGCCTTTGGTTACTGAAAGGTGGTCGCAGGTGAGAACAAGTGCGTGACCGATGCTTTCGTCTGAGCCTGCATTTTCGTCAGCTGCGTAAACTGCAGCGGTGAGGCTTGAAAGCAAGAACATAAGAACAAAGAAAACAGCCGTGAGTTTAGTTGCGGTTTTTCTCATCATTTACCTCCGAATGAAAAATTTTCAATACATATTATCATAAAAGTGTATAAAAAGCAAGTTCAATTTTTAACAATATATGTTTGCGCAAGGGTAAAATATGTGGTATAATTGTTCTATTAATAATGGGAGGCAAACCCGTGGGAATCAAAAAGAATGACAGAATAAATCTGAAAATAGAATCCTGCTCTTCCAACGGCAGCGGAGTGGGCAGATATGACGGAATGGCGATTTTTGTGCCTGCTACGGCGGTTGGTGACGAAATAACCGCCCATATCCTCAAGGTGAAAAAATCCTATGCTTTTGCAAAGGTTGAAAGTGTTGTCACTCCGTCTGCGGACAGAATTGAGCCTGCCTGCCCCGTTTATCTCAAGTGCGGAGGCTGCGTGTTTTCGCATATGACATATGAGGCAGAGTCTGCAATCAAAGCAAATCATGTTGCGGAGTGTTTTAGGCGTATCGGCGGACTTACTCCCGAATTTGAACCGATTATTGCAGGCGAAAGCGATTGCCGTTACAGAAACAAGGCGCAATATCCTGTTGCCTTTGACAACGGAGAAATAAAAACGGGGTTTTATTCACCTCACAGCCACAGAGTCATCCATTGCCCCGACTGTCTTTTGCAACCGAAGGAGTTTGAGGGGATTCTCGGCGTTTTCTCGGATTACATCAAAGAAAAAGGTGTTACTGTCTATGACGAAACAACCCACAGAGGTCTGCTCAGGCATATTTATATAAGGAAAGGCAGCGCAAGCGGTGAAATAATGGTCTGCGCCGTTATCAACGGAAAGAAATTGCCCGATGAAGATGCCCTTGTGAATGCACTTCTTGAAAAAGAAAAGGGAATTGCAAGCATAATTGTCAATTCCAACACAAAGGATACGAATGTTATTCTCGGCGCGGAGTGCCGCACCCTTTGGGGCAAAGACTGCATCACGGATGTGCTTTGCGGACTTGAATTCCGTATTTCGCCCCTTTCTTTTTATCAGGTCAACCGTAATCAGGCGGAAAAGCTCTATAACAAGGCGGCGGAATATGCGGCGTTGACAGGAAAAGAAACCGTGCTTGACCTTTATTGCGGTGCAGGCACAATCGGTCTTTCAATGGCGCACAAGGCAAAGGAAATCATAGGCGTTGAAATTGTGCCCGAAGCCATTGAGGATGCAAAAATAAATATGGGTCTTAACGGCATTGAAAATGCAAGATTTATCTGCGGCGATGCCGCCGAAGCCGCAAAAGTGCTCGAAAATGAGGGCATAAAGCCTGATGTTATTATTCTTGACCCGCCCAGAAAGGGCTGCAGTCCCGATATGCTTGAAACGGCGGCAAGAATGAATCCTGACAGAATTGTTTATGTTTCCTGCGACCCTGCAACCCTTGCAAGGGATTGCGGAATATTTATGACTCTCGGCTACAAAGCAGAAAAAGTTACCCCCGTTGATATGTTCCCCCGAACAGGTCATGTGGAGACGGTATGTTTATTGTCCAAAATTTGAGGTGAATTCATGAAAAAAATCAGAATGGGGATATTCGGTCTCGGCAGGGGCAGTGATTATTTTGAGAATATCAGAAACAACAACGGAGAGGTTGTTGCGGTTTGCGACAGGGACGAAAAAAAGGTTAAAGACGCCCTTGGCTTTCTTGGCGAAAACATTGCCGCATATTCTGATTTTGATGCCTTTATTGAGCATGATATGGATGCGGTTTATATTGCAAACTGCTTTCACGAGCACACCCCTTTTGTTGTGAAGTGCCTTGAAAAGAATATCAATGTTCTCTGCGAATGCACGAGCAACGCAACGATGGGTGAGGGTGTTGCAATTGTGAGAGCAGCACAGAAAAGCAAAGCAATATATATGCTTGCTGAAAATTATCCCTTCATGAAATTCAACCGTGAGATGAAACGCATTTATGACGGCGGTTCGCTTGGCAAGGCGATTTATGCCGAGGGCGAATACAACCACCCGTTTAACCTTGATAACGGCGAGGAGCATATGAGCATCAGACCATATTCGCTGCATTGGAGGAACTTTTTGCCCCGTTCATATTACGTCACTCATTCTCTTGCTCCCCTGATGTATATCACAGGAGCAGTGCCCAAGCGGGTGACCGCAATAGCGGTTTATTCACCATTTGAAGAAGAAAAAACAGTTGTTTCTCCCGTTGCGGACCGCGCCGCTGTTATGACTACCCTCAATGATGACGGCTCTGTTTTCAAGTTTACGGGATGTGCCGCTTTCGGTGCTCACGGCAATTCATACAGAATCTGCGGTCAGAAAGGTCAGATTGAAAATCTGAGGGGAACCGATGAGAAAATTATGCTCAGATATAATTCATGGCAGATTCCCGAAGGTATGGAAGAAATTAACTGTTACACACCCGAATGGAGTGTTGACGAAAAGGAATTGGCAGAGGCGGCAGGTCACGGCGGCAGCGATTTCTTTGTGATAAAAGAATTTTTTGATTGCATCAGGGAAAACAGAAAGCCTGTTTTTGACGAGTATTTTGCAACGGCAATGGCATCGGTTGCGATTCTCGGTCATCGCAGTCTGCTTGAAAAAGGTGTGCCTTACGATATTCCCGATTTCAGAAATGAAGAAGACTGCAAAAAATGGGAAAACGATTTCTCAACTCCGTTTTATGTCAACGGCAAGGAACCTGATATTCCCTGCTGTTCAAATCCCGATTACCGTCCCCGACCCGAACAGGTTGAAGCCTATATGAAGCTTTCGGGCGAGCTTTGATATACACGCAAGCGCGTGTAAGAAACTCAAGAAAAAATAAACAAATAAAATAGCGCAAAAAGGTGAATTTTTGGCTTGCTTTTTTTTGCTTATTGCATTATAATCCTTACTGTAAATAAAATGCTATAATGGCAAAGAATGTGTTTTCAGAAAGGAAGGACTTTCAAAATGGGTATTTTGAATGATATTTTCGGCAACCTTGCACACACTCAGCCCGAGCAGGTCATTATGTGGATTATCGGCGGCATTCTGATTTTCCTTGCAATCAAAAAGGAAATGGAACCCACCCTTCTTCTCCCCATGGGATTCGGTGCAATCCTTGTCAACCTGCCCATTCCCCCCGTTGCTCCCGGCGAAGCAGCTTCAGGCGTAAGAGGCGTTATCGACTTCTTGTTTGAAATCGGTATCGACAGCCACGAGCTTTTCCCTCTTATTCTTTTTATCGGTATCGGTGCGATGATTGACTTTGAGCCTGTTCTCACCAACCCCAAGCTTATGATTTTCGGCGCAGCGGCTCAGTTCGGTATCTTCTTCACTCTTTGCCTTGCATCAGTGTTCGGCTTTGAGCTTAAGGATGCCGCTTCAATCGCTATCATCGGCGCGGCAGACGGCCCCACTTCAATCTTCGTTGCAAATATGCTTAATTCAAACTACACAGCGGCTATCATGGTTGCGGCATATTCATATATGGCTCTCGTTCCCATTGTTCAGCCTCCCATCATCAAGCTTTGCACAACAAAGAAAGAGCGCCTTATCCGTATGAAGAATACAGGCAAGAAGGTTTCAAAGCTCACAAAGATTCTCTTCCCCATCGTTGTTACAATCATCGTTGGTCTTGTTGCTCCCGATGCAACAGCACTTATCGGTTTCCTTATGTTCGGTAACCTTATCAGAGAATGCGGCGTGCTTAACTCACTTTCAGAAACAGCACAGAATGTTCTTGCAAACCTTATCACAATCTTCCTCGGCATCACAATCGCTGCCAGAATGA
>CALFPM010000085.1 GCA_937919155.1 uncultured Clostridia bacterium | reverse complement strand
CACGCATCAAAGCCTTTTTGGGTCCGTGGCCGAGAGCTTTGGAGACGGCAGGGTTAAAAGAACCGAAGATAATGCCCGAAACAAAGAAAAAGAAGAAAAAACAACAGACATTTTTCAAAAAGGAGACGAATAGAAATGACTAAAAAAATTATCAGCATATTCATTGCTCTTGCAATGATTCTGACCGCAATACCCTTAACAATATCAGCAGCAACTCCCGATACGGTATATATTTCAATCAGCGACGACAGTCAATTTGTAACCGACAGCAACGGCAATCCGATGGCATTTTATCCCGTAATCCTTGATGAACTTGCAGAGATTGATCTCAGCGATTATTATCTTGACGGATATGCATACGATGCAGACGGTGACAATGTTCCTGAGCTCACCGCACTTCATCTTTATATCTATGTTCACGAAACAGTTCTCGGACTTGACTGGTCGGAGGTTTATGTCACAGGCGGTGCAGGAAGCATTTATTTTGCAGGCGGACTTTTCGGTTTCTCTGATGAGAACCTCCGCTATGACCTTAATGGTGCATATCCCGCAGTTGACGGTTGGGGACTTACCGCAGACCGAATTGTTCTCAACAACGGTGATTTTCTGAATATTGCTCACTACACAAGCTGGGCATTCTGGGGCGACAGCGCAACAGGATTCCGTTACTTTACTGATAAGGAAGGAAATCTCAATCATACACATACAGCAACAGTGAATGAAGAAATCGAGCTCGGTCTTGTCCGCAGTTATTCGGACTGGGCAAACGGCGGTGCAGCAGCATTTGACCCTGAAATTGGTTATACCGTTTATTACGGAACCACTTACGGTGTTCCCACAGGCAGTACCGTCACAGACGATAACGGACTTGTAAAAATTTCGTTCCCTTCAGGCGGAACATGGTATGTGTGGACTGACGGCGGTTACGGTGCCGAAAATCCTACGGATATAGTTTCTGCACCTGCATTTGCAACGGTAAATGTAAAAGGTGAAAGTCTGAACGGTGATATTGACCATAAGGCAATTTACGAAGAAACCGCATTATATATATCTGCTCTCGGCACTCCTTCCGTTGGTTCTGTCGGCGGTGAATGGATGGTAATTGACCTTACCCGTTCAGGCTATGATTGCCCCGAAAGATATTACGAAAATGTTGTTGAATATGTAAACAACAATATCAATGATAAAGAACAACTCCATAGAGCAAAATCAACCGATAATTCACGAGTTATTCTTGCTCTCACCTCAGCAGGCTATGATGTAACGGATGTTGACGGTCACAATCTACTTATGGGTCTGACTGATATGACCTATGTTAAAAAGCAAGGAATCAACGGTCCTGTCTGGGCATTAATTGCATTTGATTGCTACGGTTATGAAATTCCCGTTAATCCGGATGCACAAGAACAAGTTGCTCGTGAAAAACTTATCTCTTACATTATTGAAAAACAACTTGACGATGGTGGTTGGGCAATGTCAGGAGCGGTTGCCGATCCCGATATGACGGGTATGGCAATTCAGTCACTCGCACCCTATTACAACACAAATCCCGAAGTCAAAGCAGCTGTTGATAAAGCGATTATCTGCCTTTCGGAAAAGCAGTATGATAACGGCGGATTCGGTTCAATTGACGGCATTTGCAGTGAATCCTGCGCTCAGGTTATTGTTGCATTGACCGCACTCGGCATCAATCCCGAAACAGACCCACGATTTGTAAAGAACGGTGTTTCCGTTGTTGATGCAATGTGTTTGTTTGCTGTTGAAGGCGGCGGATTTGCTCATATTCCCGATGCAGGTATAAACGGTATGGCAACAGAGCAGGCACAGTATGCTCTTGCATCATATTTCCGCTTACTTGACGGCAAAACTTCTCTTTATGACATGACCGATGTTGATGTTTATACCAAAGAAGAAAAGGCTGTTGATACAGTTGAAGCAATGATTTCCGCTATCGGAACCGTTACCGCAGAAAGCAAGTCGGCTATTGAAGAAGCAAGAGCCGCTTATGATGCTCTCACAGACGAACAGAAAGCTCTTGTTGAAAACTATGAAGTTCTCACAACTGCAGAAACAGAGTACAGCGAACTTACCGTCGAAAAAGAACTCAGTTTCTTTGAGAAGCTTATCAATTGGATTATCAATGCGTTCAATTGGATAATCTCACTTTTCAAAAATATTTTCTCATTCTGATTTCTTACACAGTCGGCTGCTGTTGAAACACAGCAGCCGACACCATAACAATCCGTCAGGAGGCAAACAAATG
The DNA here is from genome assembly GCA_937919155.1 of uncultured Clostridia bacterium. GTDB lineage: Bacteria > Bacillota > Clostridia > Oscillospirales > Acutalibacteraceae > CAG-177. The sequence continues at coordinate 4,122 of CALFPM010000085.1, read as the reverse complement.
AAAAAGAAGAAAATAGCAAATATAGTGATGGTTGTCATCATTATTGCTATTGCAGTATCGGGAATTCTTGGTGTCGGTCATATCAAAGGTTGGTTTGATAAATCCGATGAAAGCACCGCTGTCCTTACGGATTTCCGTGGTATTATAACCTTGCAGCGTGACGGAGTTGCATATGCGACAACAGATGAAACCGTTCTGCGCAAGGGTGACAAAATCACCTGCGCCCCCGGTGCAACAGTCAGAATTGTTTTGGGCGAAAACTATATTGTTCTCGGTCAGAATGCTGATGTTGAAATTGTAAGTCCTGATTCCGATGAGTTTGCTTTAAAAGTAAATGTCGGCGAAACTTTCGTTAACACCAATAATTCTGTTATGCTTGAATTTGCAGATAAGCAGACTGAAATCAGCAATTCAGTTGCAACCCTGAGTGTCCGCAAAGGTGCACAAAGCATCAGCATTTATCAAGGCTCCGTCGGCGAAGCAAATGAAGGACAGATGCTTGAATGGATTGGCGATAAGGAATCCGTAAGAAATTTCTCTGTTAAAAGCCTCAATGATTTCAACATTTCACAAATACGAAAAGCCAACGAAACAAAAACTCTCGTTTTCTCAAATGACGATCTGGATAAACTCGAAAACGAACGTTGGGAACAGACGCACGGTTCAAGCGAAACAACAACAGTCAGCAATTCAACAGAAACCGTAACATCAACTCATACTGAAAAAACGACTAAAAAAGAAACAACATCTTCAACCACGGAAAAGAAAGAACCTACTGCAACAGTTGCAGAAACAACAACAAAAACACAGACAACCACAGAAAAAACAACAAAAAAGAGACCGACCACAACAAAGCGTGACTATTCTCTTGATAATACAACAAGCAAAACTTCAGAAAAAACAACCACTAAAACAACCAAACAGGAAAGAACAACCAAGCCAACTACAACCAAACCTGCAACCACAACTATCAAACCCGTTGAAACAACAAAAGAAAAGCTCACTTGCACAATCACCATACGTTGTGATACAATTCTCTGTAATACGGATAATCTCGACCCTGCAAAAGCACCGTATGTTCCCGATAACGGAGTTATTCTCAGGGAAATAACGGTTGAATTTGAAGAGGGAGAAACCGTATTTGACATTCTGAACAGAGTTTGCAAACAGTACAACATTCCGATAGAGTACAGTTGGACTCCTATGTATGACAGTTATTATATTGAAGGAATCAATAATCTTTATGAGTTTGACTGCGGTTCTGAATCAGGCTGGATGTATAAAGTAAACGGTTGGTTCCCGAATTACGGCTGCTCAAGCTATTATTTAACGGGCGGCGAAACAATCGTCTGGTGCTATACCTGCAACGGACTCGGTGAAGATGTTGGCGCCGAGCGATGGGAATAATATGAAAGTTGACGCATTTTCAAAACTTCATCCTGCGGTGAATCTGCTGTTTTTCATCGGAGCAATAGCTTTCGGTGTTCTTCTGCAGCACCCCGTTTATCTGCTTGCGGGCATATTTGCAAGCGGAGTGTATTACTTATTCCTCAACGGAAGAAAAGGAATAAAAAATATATTGCTGATGATACCGCTTTTCATATTCGTCACACTTTTTAATCCGATAGTGAACACAAGAGGTGTAACGGTTCTTTTCACATATTTCGACAGACCGTATACTCTTGAAGCGCTCATTTACGGCATAGCCGTTGCGGCAACATTCGTGCTGATGCTTTTGTGGTTCGGATGCTACGGTAAAGTCTTGACGGGTGACAAATTTACCTGCCTTTTTGGAAATCTTGCTCCGTCATTATCCTTATTGCTTGTGATGGTTTTTCGAATGATACCCAATCTGTTGCAGAAAGCAAAGCAGATAATCGGCGTCAGAAGTTCAATCGGCAAAGGCACGGCAGAAAAATCATCAATAAAGGATAAACTGGGTGCGGGAATGACGGTTATCGGTGTTCTCACCTCGTGGGCGCTTGAAGGCAGCATCACAACAAGCGATTCAATGCGTTCAAGAGGTTACGGCACATCAAAACGGACAAGCTTTATGGTTTACCGAATGACAAAAACGGATTGGGTATTAACATTTGCTATGCTTGTTTCACTCGGTATTGTAGTCTTTTTTGCCGCAAACGGCGGAATGAACGCAGAATTCCTGCCTGAAAGAAATATCACACCGATAAAAGGTGTTAACATAATCGGATTCATCGCATATCTCGGCTATCTTATGGTACCGACATTATTAAATATCAAGGAGGTTGTACAATGGAACATTTCAAAATCGAAAATCTGAGTTTTTCTTATCCGACCTCAAAAGATAAAAAATCGCTGGTTAATGTGTCACTAAAAATAGAAAAAGGCGAATATATCGTTCTCTGCGGAAAATCGGGAAGCGGAAAAACAACACTTCTCCGACACCTTAAAACCGTTCTCACACCTCACGGAAAAAGAACGGGTGAAATATATTTCAACGGTGTCACATTGAAAGATGTTGACAACAGAACTCAATCTGCAAAAATCGGCTATGTAATGCAGAATCCCGATGACCAGATTGTGACGGACAAAGTCTGGCACGAGCTTGCATTCGGTCTTGAAAGTTTGGGATGTGACCAGAAAACGATGCGTTCAAGAGTGGCGGAAATGGCTTGTTACTTCGGCATTCAGGATTGGTTTCACCGAGATGTTGCCGTTCTTTCGGGCGGTCAGAAACAGCTTCTCAACCTCGCTTCGATTATGGCAATGCAGCCCGAAGTTCTTATTCTTGATGAACCCACGAGCCAGCTTGACCCAATTGCCGCATCGGATTTTCTCAATACCGTTCGCAAAATCAACACCGACCTCGGCACAACGGTTATCATAACCGAGCACCGTCTTGAGGATGTTTTTCCTTATGCAGACAGAGCAATAGTAATGGATTCGGGCAAAATTATTGCCGATGACACACCGAGAAACATAGGCAAACTTCTCTATGAACAAAACAATCCTATGTTCACCGCTATGCCGACACCCGTGCGTGTTTTTTACAACGCAAACGAAAACGGTGACTGCCCTCTGACCGTCAGAGAAGGCAGAGCGTGGCTTAATAATGAATTCCCAACCGAACTTGAAATCAAAGAAGTTCCTTTTGATTTAATTGATGATGATATCGAAAATCCCGCATTGTCGCTCAAAGAATTATGGTTCAGATATGAAAAAGACACCCCCGATATTCTCAGAGGTGTCAGCCTTGAAATTCCCGTTGGCAGTATTTCTGCAATAGTCGGCGGCAACGGTGCAGGTAAATCCACAACATTAAAAGCAATTTGCGGAATCAGTAAACCTTACAGAGGCAAAATCAAGGTTTTCGGTAAAGCTGTAAACAAATTCAGATCGGGCGAGCTTTTCAGAAACTGCATTTCGATGCTTCCGCAAGACCCCAAAAGTCTGTTTGTGAAAAAAACTGTCCGCGAAGACCTTGAGGAAATGACAAAGGATAAAAATAAGATAAATGAAATTGCTGAAATCTGCCAAATCACGGAGTTTATGAATAATCATCCGTATGATTTATCGGGCGGTGAACAGCAGAGAGCTGCTCTTGCAAAAGTTATTCTTACCGAGCCGAAAATTCTTCTTCTCGATGAACCCACAAAAGGTATGGACAGCTTTTTCAAAGAAACATTTGCGGATATTCTCAACAAACTGAAAAATCAGGGAATAACAATCCTTATGGTTTCCCACGATGTTGAATTCTGCGCAAAATATGCTGACAGAGTGAGTATGTTCTTTGACGGTCAGGTGCTCACAACCGATACACCGCAGAATTTCTTCGGCGGCAACAGTTTCTACACAACGGCGGCAAACCGAATGAGCAAACACATTTTCAAAAACGCCGTTACGGATGAAAATGTTGTTGACTTATACAAGAAAAATAAGGGAGGAACACAATGAAAAAATCAAACATTGCAATGCTCATCGTGTTCCTTGCTTTGATTCCTCTGACTTTGTTTCTCGGTGATAAGCTCCCGGGAAAAGGCTATTACATAACAGGTGTTCTTATCATAATTGAGCTTACAGTTCCTTTTTTTATGATGTTCGAAAAAAGAAAACCGCAGGCAAGAGAGCTTGTTGTTCTTGCCT
>CALFPM010000084.1 GCA_937919155.1 uncultured Clostridia bacterium | reverse complement strand
GATGGTCTTTTTTGTTTACTCAGAAAGAGTATTTTAAATTTATGACATCTTCTTTTCTCAGAATCGGTTCGGATTTGAAGTCTTACAAATGCAACGGAGCAGCAATCAAGCTGCTCCGTTTTTGCTTTATTGATTTATTATATTTTCATTATTTTATATGATTTTTTTAATCTGACTCTTTTCAGATTATTTGTTTAATTTATTGACATTTATGTGTTGGTGATATATAATATTTACGATAAATTTTTATAGGAGTGTATAAAATTATGCCATTAGTTAATGCAAAAGAAATGCTTACAAAAGCAAAGGCTGGTCACTATGCAGTTGGTCAGTTCAATATCAATAACCTTGAATGGACAAAGTCAATTCTTCTTACAGCACAGGAAATGAATTCACCTGTTATCCTTGGTGTATCTGAAGGTGCAGGTAAGTATATGTGTGGTTACAAGACTGTTGTAGGAATGGTTGAAGGTATGCTTGAGGGTCTCAATATCACTGTTCCTGTTGCTCTTCATCTTGATCACGGTTCATATGACGGAGCAAAGGCTTGCATCGAAGCAGGCTTCAGCTCAATTATGTTTGACGGTTCACACTATCCTATCGATGAAAACATCGAAAAGACAAAGGAACTTGTTGCAATCTGCGAAGAAAAGGGTCTTTCAATCGAAGCAGAAGTTGGTTCAATCGGCGGCGAAGAAGACGGTGTTGTTGGTGCCGGCGAATGTGCAGATCCCGATGAATGCAAGATGATTGCTGATCTCGGCGTTACAATGCTTGCAGCAGGTATCGGTAACATCCATGGTAAATATCCTGCTAACTGGGCTGGTCTTTCATTTGAAACTCTTGCAGCTGTTCAGGAAAAGACAGGCACAATGCCTCTCGTTCTTCACGGCGGCACAGGTATCCCTGCTGAAATGATTCAGAAGGCTATCTCACTCGGCGTTTCAAAGATCAATGTTAACACAGAATGCCAGCTTGCATTCCAGGAAGCAACAAGAAAATACATCGAAGCAGGCAAAGACCTTGAAGGCAAGGGCTTCGACCCCAGAAAGCTTCTTGCTCCCGGCGCAGAAGCAATCAAGGCTTGCGTAAGAGAAAAGATTGAACTCTTTGGCTCTGCTAACAAAGCATAATTAAAATATACTGTTTATTGTATACAATGCATTTAATCCGAACCTTTTTTCACAGAATTGGTTCGGATTATTAATTTTTTGATGTTCATTCTCTTTCTGAAATGCAACAGAGCTTTAATCACATGATTTCGTTGTATTGATTTTTTTATCCGGCTATGATATTATCATAAAAAGAAATAAATATTAATTTGATATTATTTGTTTGATTTATTAATATAAATAATCATTTATTTGGAGGGACTATATGTATAAACCCAATCCGGTTGACACAAGCGGTGTTGAATTGCCGAAAGAACTTGTTGAACTCACAGAAAAATTAGCGGAGAATGTTCATGAAAACTGGGCAAAGAGCAGATTGGACGAAGGGTGGATTTACGGCGAAACACGTGACGACAAAAACAAAACCACACCGTGTCTTGTTTCTTATTCAGAACTCCCTGATATTGAAAAGGAATATGACAGAAACACTGCTTTGGAAACTTTAAAATTTATTATTTATTCCGGCTTTAAGATTCAAAAAGATAATTGATTTACTTTTGAATAATGGGGTGTAGAAATGAACGAATACTTTAATGAAATAATGTCGCTTAATGACGCCGATGAAATAAAATCTGTTGTTAAACGATGGAATATTCTTTCAGAAAATATGAAAATCAAGCCTGCGAACAAGCCCATAATTTTACCTAACATGCTTTGGGTTGCAAAGTCAGGCGTTGGCAGAACAAGTTTGCTCAGGGTTTTGTCTAATTATCTCTATGAACAGGGTAACCTGATGGATTTTTACGGTGAAGTGAAATTTTTTGAATTTATGCTCGGATATTGCAAACCCGGCGAAGTTTTTACGGAGCTTCAGCGTCTCACGGGAGAAATAAGAAAAGCGGCAGGTTTCAGGAACGAATTCAGAGGAATCATACATATTGATATAAACGAATGGCTCTATCATTTGGATGACCATAATTTTTCAAGTTTTATGGAATATCTTTCGTCCAACAGTGATAATTGGCTTATCGTTTTGTCTGCATACTCCAAAAATAAGGATGAAATTAAAAAATTAAAAGCTGTCGTTTCTATGTATCTCAGAATTGAAGCTTTGACTATTGAACTCCCAAAAACAGAGAGTCTGGTTTCTTTTGTTGAGACTGAACTTGAAGATTACGGTCTCAGGCTTGATTCAGATGCAAAAGAAATATTAAGAACTTCTATTGAGAAATTGAGAGAAAATAAGTATTTTGACGGTTACAAAACATTGAAAATGCTTTGTCAGGATATTGTTTATGATTATTTCAGTGATTGTGAAGTACAATGTGATTTGTTGACTGCTAAAGAACTTGTTGATTTTTCTGCCGATAGTGAGTATATCGAGAAGATGATTTATAAAATTGAGCAGACTCGTAAAATAGGATTTGTTCAGTGAGGTGATTTGTGATGAATAACGAAAGCTATAAGTATGGCAGACATATAAGTTTCGGCGATGAAGCGCGTTGGGCAACTGCGGATGAAATAAAAAGTGCATCTAAACGAATTCAACTTGATTCTGATACATATTGTGCTGCAGGTATTCCTCTTATAGCAAACACAAAAGAGGCGTATGTTGACAATGAAGATACACATACTCTTATTTTTGGTGCCACGGGTTCAAAAAAGACAAGATTATTCTGCATGCCTTTAATAAATATTATAACAAAAGCAGGTGAATCTTTTGTTGTAACAGATCCAAAGGGAGAACTCTACAAGCAGACAAGCGGAATTGCTAAGGCTAACGGATACAAAACTGTTGTTCTTAACTTCAGAGATATCGGTAAAGGCGATATGTGGAATCCGCTCAGTTTACCTTATGATATTTATCACTCGGGGAATAAGGATAAAGCTTTGTCAATGCTTAATGACTTTATCACCGCAATAAGTACACCTCACAGCGAAAAAACCAAAGATATTTTTTGGATTGAAATGGCGGCTTCGTTTGCTCTTGCCAATCTCTTGCTTCTTGTTGAAGCGGGTACAAGGGAAGAAATGAATGTTGCCAGTCTTGCCAGAATGTGCAATATGGATCAGGAGAAAGTTCTTGATGCATTGACCAAAAAGATGGACAGCACATCTCTTGCGGCAATTAATTATTCAAGTATTTTTTCGGCAGCTGAAAATACCAAGCGCAGCATATATGTTTCGCTTTACGCAATGGTAAGAATTTTTACCATTCAGGAAAGTCTGATGAAAATGCTTTCGGGAAATACGGTTGATCTGAAAAATATCGGCAGGGAGAAAACTGCAATTTATCTCATTGTTCCCGATGAGAAAAGCACATATCATTTTTTGACAACTGTGTTTATCAAACAGGCTTATGAAGTTCTTGTTGAAGAGGCACAGAAGGAAGAAAAAAACAAACTTCCCGTCAGGGTTAATTTTGTTCTTGATGAATTTTGCAATATGCCCAAGGTTCAGGATATGCCTGCAATGATTTCTGCGGCAAGAAGCAGAAATATCCGCTATTTTTTGGTTGCGCAGAGTCTTCATCAGCTTCGTAACAAATACGGAGAAGAAGCAGATACCATTAAAGGTAACTGCGACAACTGGGTTTTCCTTACTTCAAAAGAGCTTGACTTGCTCAATGAAATAAGCGAACTTTGCGGCTCATACACGACAGCTGACAAAGTGCAAAGAAGGCTGATTTCAATTTCCGAGCTTCAGCGCCTTGACAAAGAGAAAGGCGAAGCATTGATAATGCACTCAAGGGAATATCCTTTTATTACTCAGCTTCCAGATATCGATGAATACAAACAATTCAAAGGTTATACGGCAGACGATCTTAATAACTATGAAATGCCTGATGTGAAAATGTTCTCACCTGCCAAACTATTGAAGATGGCACAAAGCGGATTATGTGACTATCCGTTTGCTCTTAAAAATCCCGAACCTGCAAACCTCAGCACAGAGGATATTCTGAAAAAAATATTTGAAAATATTGAATAAGGAAAAAACAAGGCATTTCTTCATAAGATTTGCCTTGTTTTTTTTAATGTTTGCGAAAAAATCAAAGTAAATTGCGTTTTGCTTTTTGAAAGGTGGTGATATTATGGAACACAATCTTAAAATTTTCACCGATAATATTGAACCCGTGGCAATTAATCAGATTTACAATCTACTCGTTACACCTCCCTTTGACGGTTCAAAGGTCAGAATAATGCCCGATGTTCATATCGGAAGCGGCTGTGTTGTCGGTTTTACTGCAACAATGGGTGATAAGGTTATTCCCAATGTTATCGGTGTTGATATCGGATGCGGAATGCTTACTGTCAATTTGGGTAAAAAAGAGATAGACTTCAAGGCAGTTGATGAGTTTATTCACGAAAAAATTCCTGCAGGCAGTGATCTGAATAAGAATTATGATGACCTTGACTATGTCAAAACTTTGCTTTGTTATGATGAATTAAATGATAAGGACAGAATTTACAGGTCACTGGGTACTCTCGGCGGCGGAAATCATTTCATTGAAATTGATAAAGATGATGAGGAAAATCACTATTTGATAATCCATACAGGTTCCCGTAATTTCGGGTTGCAGGTTGCAAAGCTTTATCAGCAAAAGGCAATTGCGGCGTGTAAAGTGACATCAGCAACCAAAAGAGATAATTCATATGCATTCGTGAAAAAACTGGACAAATGTGCTCGTTTGCCAGATTCTGTGGCACAATCGATTTATGAAAACAGCATAAGGTCAAAAGTTCCGAATGAATACTGTTATTTTTGGGGTGATGAATGCGATGCTTATCTTCATGATATGAGACTGTGCCAAAAATTTGCTTCGGACAACAGAGCAAAGATTGCAGAAAAAATTCTTAAATTCCTTGGAATTCGTAAAGCAGAGTCTTTTGAAACAATGCATAACTACATTGACGATGACGGCATAATCCGCAAGGGGGCAATCTCCGCAAGAGAGGGTCAGAAAGTAATCATTCCCATGAATATGCGCGATGGTTGTCTGATTGCAACCGGTAAAGGAAATCCTGATTGGAATTATTCCGCGCCTCACGGTGCAGGCAGATTGGTAGGCAGGGGAGAAGCAAAAGAACTTTTCACTCAGGAAGAATATGTGAATGCAATGGAAGGCATTTACACTACTTCTGTTAACGAGTCCACAATCGATGAATCACCAATGGCATATAAGCCAATGGATGAAATTGTTCGCTTGATTTCTCCGACTGTTGAAATTGAAAAAATAATTAAACCCGTTTATAACTTCAAGGCGTCAAAAAAATAAAATTGATGCAATTGCGTGCACATCTGACGGTGTGTACGCTTTTTTCTTTTATAAAATTATTTCTTTTAATTGATTTAGCGTTTTCTGTGTGATATAATCACAGTCAGAGAGGGTGCTTTTAATGAAGAAAAAACGTAGCCCTGAGTCAATAATTATTATCAGCGGCGTTGTGTTGACAGTTGCCATTCTTATTGTTTCCTGTTTCTTTTCGCCTCGTTTCGACAACTGTCTTGATGATATTTCCTTATCAGGTGTTGCAGGTTTGTCTTTTCCTGCCGCCGAGAAAGGAAAAACAGATCTGAATTCTGCAAATGTTAATGAACTTATGCAGCTTTACGGCATAGGCAAGTCAAGAGCACAGGCAATTATAGACTACAGAATAAAAAACGGCGGTTTTTTGAGTGTTGAGGAATTGACCTCGATAAAGGGAATATCGGAAAATATTCTTAATAAAAACATTGATAAAATTACGGTTGGTCAATATTCGGAGGAATCATATGAAATTCAATCTGATTGAAAAAGCAAAGGAAAATATTATTGTTGTTGCTCACAGAGGCGCATCGGGCGGAAATATTCCGTGCAATACAATGGCTTCATATGAAATTGCACTCAAACAGGGTGCGGATATGATCGAGGTGGATGTAAGCTGCAGCAGGGACGGCCAGCTTTTCCTTTTTCACCCCGGTATGGAGAGAGAGCATCTTGGCAAAATTACAAATCTCAAACTTATGAAATATGAAAATATCAATAAGCTGAATTATTTGAATTATGACAGAACACCCACTCAGTTCGGCATAGCATCATTTGATGATTTTCTTGAACAGTTCAAGGGCAGATGCTATATAAATATTGATAAGTTCTGGGATAATCCCGAAAAAATTTATAATTGCATTAAACGCCACGGAATGACAGAACAGATGCTTGTTAAAAGCAAACCTTCTGAAAAAGTTTTTAATGTTCTTGAACAGCTTTGCCCTGAACTGCCGTATATTCCGATTGTTTCCGAAAAACATCCGCTTCACAGCGAAATGATGAATATGAACATAAATTATATCGGTGCTGAAATTCTGTTCAAAAAAGACACATCCTATCTTGCGAGTGATGAGTTTATTGATATGATGCACCGTGACGGAAAACTTGTTTGGATGAACGCTATTATATACAACTATAAAGAGCAGCTTTCCGGCGGACACAGCGATGACAGTGCGTTGACCGTTTCAGAGGATTACGGTTGGGGATGGATGGCAGAAAAAGGTGCTGATTTTATTCAGACCGACTGGACGATGATGCTTGTTGATTACCTTAAAAGAACAGGGAAATATTATAAAAAATAATCAAGGCGGTATGAGCAATCATACCGCCTTGATTATTACTTTGTTCGTAATCCCTTGGGATAGTGGTTTTTGGCTCTGCCGTTAACAACCTTGATTCCGCCTGCAGTGCATCCGTCAACGGTAACAACGGCCCATCCGTTTTCACATTGAACTTCAAATTCCTCACCGTGAAGATATTTTTTGATTTCGTCACTGTCGGCTGATAGTGCAACTTTTCTTTTGAAGTTTTTGCCCATTGCCATAAAGAACTGATGATGGGGCACGATATAATTCTTGCGGATTTCTCCGATTGTTATGCCGCAGGAAAATGCCGTTCCTTTTTTGATTTCAAAATCAGGGTCAAAACAAACAGGATTGCCGTTATACATAATAATTTTTTCTTTGTCGTAAGAAATAAGAACACCGTCAAGAAAATCAAAAACAACTTTGTCGATTTTTTCTTTCCTTGCAGGTGCAGAATAATTGCGTGTGTCATTGGTGTTCGTGTTGTGTAGAACTGCCATGAACTGACCTTCGCCCAACCCTGTGTGCGGATAAAATCGCCTTGAGTATGAAATGTTTGCGCAGCTGCAGCCATCAAAGTGAATTCCGTCAGCAGTGTTTTCTTCAACGGATTTTTTGACGGGAACAATCTCAAATTCAGGGTGATTTTTCAGAAATGAATCAATTGTCATTTCGTTTTCTTCAAGAGAGAATGTGCAGGTAGCATAGATTATATATCCGCCGTCTTTGAGTGCAAGGACTGCGTTTTCAAGAATCTCGCATTGTCTTTCGGCGCATTTTGTAACATTTTCGGGACTCCATTCATCAATGGCAATCTCTTCTTTGCGGAACATTCCTTCGCCTGAACAAGGCGCATCAACCATGATAAGGTCAAAAGTTTTAGGAAATGTTTTTGCAAGTCTTGCAGTGTCCATGCAGGTTGTAACGGTATTTTTTAAACCGAGTCTTTCGATGTTGCCTGTAAGTATTTTGCAGCGGGAAAGAATAATTTCATTTGAAACCAGAATTCCGTTTTCGGAAAGCTTGTTGCGGAGCTGTGTGCTTTTTCCACCGGGAGCTGCGCACATATCAAGCACAGTCCAGTCAGGATCAATATCAATGCATTCTGCGGGTGCCATTGCACCGGGTTCCTGAACATAAATCATTCCCGCGTGGTGGTACGGATGGTTACCGACTTTGTCATATTCAAGATAGTATCCGTTATTCACATACGGAATTTTTTTGCTTGAAAAAATATTAATTTTTTCAAATTCTTCCAAGCTGATTTTGTCTGTATTAACCCTGAATCCTTTAACGGGAGACTGATTCAGTGCATTTATGTATTTGTCAAAATCATCACCGAGAAGTGACTTCATTCGCGTTATATATTCTGCCGGTAATTCTTTCATTGGTTTTCTCCATCCGAATTCATTTCCAAATTGAGCATACACATAGAAACCGCAGTGATTGCTGCCGTTTCTGTTCTGAGTATTCTTTTTCCGAGCGAAACTACTTTTCCTCCTGCGTTAATGGCTGAGTCAATTTCACTATCATCAAAACCGCCTTCGGGGCCGATTATAATACCGATTGATTTGCATTTTGTCATTTCAGAAAGTGCATCTGCTGTTGATTTCATTCCGTCTTTGCACTCATAAGGCACAATAAACATATCCAGTTCAGCTGCCATGGTTATTGCCTGTTTGTATGGCACAGCATCATATACCTCGGGAATAACCGTTCTCTTGCTTTGCTTTGCGGCACTTTCGGCGATTGCCTGCCAACGGCTTGTTTTGCTTTTTTTCTTTTTGTCGTCAAGTTTTACAACGCATCTGCTCATTTCAACAGGAATAATTGCGCTTGCACCGAGTTCAACCGCTTTCTGTATTATAAGCTCCATTTTATCGCTTTTCGGAAGACCCTGAAAAAGATAAATTTTAGTTGGAAGTTCAGTGTTGCGAAAATTTTCTTCAATTATTTCCGCAATAACACACTCACCGTCAAAATTCTTGATTTCGCACAGGTTGTTGACACCGCTTTCACTGACAAGAAATGTGTCACCCTCTCGCATTCTCAAAACATTTTTTATGTGATTGAAGTCTCCTCTGGCTATTACATAGCAATTACCATGTCTCGCTGAGCTTTCAACAAAAAAATTATGCATATTATCACCGCTTTCTTATGCATTATATCAAATATCTGATTTTTTTACAATTAAAATATATAAATAAATTCATTTTGCTATTGTGAAAATATTTATATGTTGGTATAATGTAAAAAAACAAACCGAAAGGAGCTTTTTATGAAAAAAACTCAATGGTATAAGGAAGCGGTGTGTTATCAGATCTGGCCTCGTTCTTTCTGCGATGGCAACGGTGACGGCATTGGTGACCTTGAAGGCGTTCTCTCAAAGCTTGATTATCTTAAAGAACTCGGTGTAACCTGCATATGGTTTTCTCCTCTCTACTGTTCACCCAACGCCGATTTCGGTTATGATATTTCTGACTATAGAAAAATTTCTCCCGATTATGGCGACAATGAGCTTTTCAAAAAAGTTCTCGATGAAGCCCACGCAAGGGGAATGAAAGTTATTATGGACCTTGTTGTTAACCATTCATCGGATGAGCACGAGTGGTTCAAGAAGGGTATCGACAAGAACAGCAAGTATCACGACTACTATATCTGGCGTGACGGAAAGGGTAAAAAGTTGCCCAATAACTGGTCATCACTCTTTGAGGGCAAGGCTTGGGAATATAATCAGGAAAACGGCCAGTATTATCTGCACCTTTTCTCAAAGAAACAGCCTGACCTCAATATGGATAACCCTGCACTGCGCGAAGAAGTCAAGGATATTATGAAGTTCTGGCTTGATATGGGTGTTGACGGTTTCCGCGAGGATGTTATTACATTTGTTTCAAAGAGAAAGGGTCTTCCCAACGGTTTCCCCATTCCTCAGGCTTGCGGTATGGAACATTATGCAGACGGACCCAATATCCACAAATATCTTACAGAATTCCGTCAGGTGCTCAATCAGTACGATTGCTTTGTAGTTGGCGAAGCACCTATGATGACTGTTAAAAAAGCACTTAAATATATAAAGGACGGTCCCGACCAGGAACTTGACATGATGTTCCACTTCCAGCATATGGGCGCAGACTGCTTGTTTATGGATTGTCTTTCTTTCCCGTTCAAGCTTAAAACCCTTAAAAAGGCATTTTCAACCTGGCAGACAGGTCTTTACGGAAAAAGCTGGAATGCTCTTTATATGGAAAACCATGACCATCCCAGAATCATTAACCGTTACGGCAGCGTGAAGTACAGAACAGAAAGTGCTAAGGTTATTGCAAACTCATACATGCTTCAGTGCGGCACACCCTTTATCTATCAGGGTCAGGAAATCGGTATGATTAATATTGACCTTCCCAATGTTGAGGATTATCAGGATATTTTTGCGGTTAATAATTACAAAACTCTCCGTCTTCTCGGTTTCTCGGATGAAAGCGCAAATCGCCGCCTTAAGACGGGCAGCCGCGGAAACGCAAGAACACCCGTTCAGTGGGATGACACCGAAAATGCAGGCTTCACAACAGGAACACCCTGGATGCCTGTTAACCCCACATACAAAGACGGAATCAATGCAAAGGCTGAAATGGAAAATCCCGATTCAATCTTTAATCATTACAAGGCACTTATTAAATTCCGCAAGGAAAATCCTGTTGCAGTTCACGGTGCATACAAAGAGTTCAACAAGTCAAGCAAAGAGCTTTATGTTTTCGAGAGAACATACGAAGGCAAGCGTATGCTCGTAATCTGTAACTATTCTGACAAGGCGGTTAAATTCAAGGCTCCTGCAGGCTATGACCTGAGCAAAGGCAAGGCTGTTCTTTGCAGCTATAAGGATAATCCCGTTAAAGATAACGGTTTCACAACCCGCCCCTACGAAACAAGAGTTTATGTTTATTAATTAATTTGCAACCCCCGACAGCTTGTGTTGTTGGGGGTTATATTTTTGGCGAAAAGTTCATATACTAATTCAGAAAAAAACTGAAAGGTTGTTTGAATGGTCAGAACTGAATCGTTGTTTGATTTGTCTCATACATTGGCGGCTGAATATCTTTCTCGTTTTGGATTTCCGTGGCAGGCATTGAGCGGAATAAAAGCCTTTATTATTGAACAGGGAAACAGACTTGATAAAAATGAATACAAAGAAATTTCTCAGCAGGTGTGGATTCATAAATCATCGGTTGTTGCATCATCGGCACATATTTCAGCTCCGAGTATTATTGGAGCAGAAACAGAGATAAGACACTGCGCGTTTATCCGAGGTTCTGCTCTGGTCGGCTCTAAATGCGTAATAGGTAATTCGGCGGAGCTTAAGAATGTGATATTGTTTGATGGGGTTCAGGTGCCTCATTATAATTATGTAGGCGACAGTATTCTGGGCTATAAGTCACATATGGGTGCAGGCTCCATCACTTCCAATGTTAAATCCGATAAATCTTTGGTTATGGTTGATACGGGTGACAATAAAATTGAAACAGGACTTAAGAAATTCGGTGCCATTATTGGTGATTTTGTTGAAATCGGGTGCAACACGGTTCTTAATCCCGGAACGGTTATAGGCAAGAATTCAAATGTTTATCCGTTGTCCTGCGTAAGAGGCGTTGTTGCGGCAGACAGTATATATAAAACAGGCGGCATAATTGTTCCGAAAGCAAATCGGTGAGGTGTTTTGATGGGAAAATATTTCGGTACAGACGGTTTCCGAGGTGAAGCAAATAAAACTCTGAATGCAGATCACGCATATAAAGTGGGACGTTTTCTTGGTTGGTATTACGGAGAGAAGAAGAGAAAAAACGGAAGTTCAGATTCACCATGTGTTGTTATCGGAAAGGATACCCGAAGGTCAAGTTATATGTTTGAGTATTCTCTCGTTGCGGGACTCACGGCATCCGGTGCGGATGCATATTTGCTTCATGTCACAACAACACCATCCGTTGCGTATATCACAAAAGTTGACGGCTTTGATTGCGGAATAATGATATCTGCAAGCCATAATCCGTATTACGATAACGGTATTAAGCTGATTAACTGTAACGGCGAAAAGCTTGATGATGAAACAACGGATTACATTGAGAGATATATTGACGGCGAATTTGAGATTCCGTTTGCAGCGGGTGAGGGGATAGGCAAAACAGTTGATTATATTTCGGGCAGAAACAGATACATCGGTTATCTGATTTCTCTCGGTATCTATTCATTCCGCGGTTACAGAATCGGAATTGACTGTTCAAACGGAAGTTCATGGAATATTGCAAAGGCAGTTTTTGATGCATTGGGTGCAAAAACTTTTGTGATAAATGCAGAACCTGACGGATTTAATATTAACAGAAATGCAGGTTCAACGCATATTGAAAGTTTGTGTCGTTTTGTTGCAGAAAACAGGCTTGATGCAGGCTTTGCTTATGACGGTGACGCTGATCGGTGTATCTGTGTTGATGAAAAGGGAAATGTTCTGACAGGTGATCATATTCTTTATGTTTGCGCAAAATATCTTAAAGAAAAGGGAGAACTGCGCAATAACACTGTTGTTACAACAGTTATGTCCAATTACGGTCTTTACAAAGCTTTTGACAATCTCGGCATTGATTATGCCAAGACTTCAGTTGGTGACAGATTTGTTTATGAATATATGATGAAAAACGATAATCGCCTTGGCGGAGAAGAATCGGGACACATTATATTTTCAAAATATGCGACTACGGGTGACGGAATACTGACCAGTCTGAAAATGATGGAAATTATGATTGCCGCAAAGCAGCCTCTCAGCAAACTGACAGAAGGTTTTGAAGTTTTCCCGCAGGTTCTTATAAATGTAAAAGTGAAAAATAAAGCGGAAGCAAAAAATGACGCTGATGTTATGGCTGAAGTGAAAAAAGCTGAAGAAAAGCTTCGCGGCTGCGGAAGAATCCTTGTCAGAGAGTCGGGCACAGAGCCTGTGATAAGAGTTATGGTCGAGGCGTCTGAATATGACCTCTGTCGCGAATATGCAGAAAGAGTTGCAAATAAAATAAAAGTCAAAGGATATTCAACAGATTAAAAATTAAAGAACTGCTTTTACTGATATGCACACCAAAAGTGTTTGACTTTTGGTGTGCATATCAAATCTCCTTTGCTTTTTATACAATATTTATATTAGCGACAATTATAAAGAGCAAGATCACGGTCTCTTTGCTTGACAAACAATCGTATTCGTGATAATATCAAAAAGTATTATTACATATTAAATGCAGCTGTGGCGGAATTGGCAGACGCGCCAGATTTAGGATCTGGTATCTTTGATGTGCAGGTTCAAGCCCTGTCAGCTGCACCAAAAGATGATAATCCGAACCCGCTCTTCAAAGAATGAGATGTGTTCGGATTTTTTCTGTTATTCAATATAGTGTTAAATTATTGATTTCTGACAGTTGATTTATAAATAAATTAATAATGCAAAAATTCAGCTTTTTCTTGACAAAAATATTATTTGATAATAGAATATAACAAAAATCATTTGAAAGGAAAAAATATGAAAAATTTATTTAAAAATGCTCTTGCGCTTATACTTACCGCGGTTATTCTTGTGACCGCATTTGTTCCTTCTTATGCAGTTTTTGATGACATTGCCTGGTCTGCAATGTGGGAGAAGGAATATGACAACGGTGTTGTTCTTTTCCCGGGAAGCGATAACAGCGAAATGAACATCTCCTGGTATTCAGAAACGGAAAGCGAACCGAAAGTTCTTCTTTCCGAAGGCTTTATTATCGGTAAGGATGCCGAAACCTTTACAGGTTACAGTGTCAAGACTTATGACGGAGATTATTCAAATAAGGTAACAGTCACAGGTCTTGAGGCAGGCAAAACATATTCCTATAAGTGTATCAGTGCAGGGTTTGAATCGGCACAGTATTCATTCAAAACCGATGCTGATGCAAATGAATTCACTGCGGTTTATATGACTGATATTCATATTTCGCATAAGAAAGATGATGCGATTGATGATGAAGAACTTGAAAGAACTGCAAGTATTTTTAATAACACTCTCAACGAAGCTTTTGTAAAGCATAATCCTTCAATTCTTCTTTCAACAGGTGATCAGGCTTCAGAGGGACTTGAAAGCGAATATAAAGGTCTCGCCTCTGCACTTGCACTTAAAACAATTCCTATTGCAACCACAATCGGTAACCATGACCGCAAAGGTGTTGCATACAAAACATTCACTAATATGCCTAACGAAGATGAGGCTATGGTTTCTTCATATATTGGTGAAAACTATTGGTTCGTCAAGGGTGACGTTCTTTTCCTTGTGGTGGACAGTAACAACGCCAGCGGTATGGACCACAGAAGCTTTATCAAAGATGCAATCAAAGCAAACCCTGATGTCAAGTGGAAGGTTATGATGGCACATCACGACCTTTACAGTGGCAGACTTCCCAACAGAGAAAGTGAAAATCAGCTTCTCAGATGGATTTGGGGCCCTCTTGCCGATGAGTTCGGAATTGACCTTTTCCTTCTCGGTCACAGCCATTATTATACGGTTACAAATGTGCTTTACAATCAGAAAGCGGTTGCTGATTTGCAGCCAGTTATGACCGATAACAAGGGTACAATTTACAATGTTTCAGGTTCAATTACCCGCCCCAGAGATGACAGTGATATCGGTCTCAATGAAGATTGGATTGGTTACGCAAATGTTCCTGATGAAAGAATTATTTATAATGTTCTTGATTTCACAGAGAACTCGATAACTGTATCTGCATATTATGCAGGAGAGAGCGAACCTTTTAATTCCTATCAGATAGTAAAAACTTCAAAGGACGGCGGCCATTCAAAGCAGTTGATTCCTTCTCCGATTGATGCTTTTGTCAGATTTGCAGGAACAATCTACGGTATTTTCAATAATATCGGTGTTTATTCCGACCTTACCGATAAATACGGTTTTGATGTTGACTTCTTTGAAGTTGTTTTCGGATAAAATAAAAATTGCCTCGGACAGTTTGGTTGTCCGAGGCTTAATTTTTTATTAAAGTCCTGTTTTTTCTGCAATATATTTTCTTGCAAGGCAAGCGTATTCATAGGGGTTGGCTTTTGCGGGATCCTGTTCTGCTTCAACAACAACCCAGCCTTCGTAACCTGCTTCGTCAAGGATATCAAAAACGGGTGTGAAATCAAAATCGCCGTCACCGGGAACGGTGAATGAACCTGCTCTTACGCAGTCGAGGAAGCTCCAGCCTTTTTCTTTACCTTCATTGATAATATCCTGACGGATACTCTTGAGGTGAACATGCTTAACTCTGTTTACATATTTTTTAAGTACGCCGATTGCATCTTCACCTGAAAATGAAAGATGACCGGTATCATAAAGAAGATAAACGAGATCGGGATCGGTGATTTCCATAAGCTTATCAATTTCTTCTTCTGTCTGAACACCTGTGCCCATATGATGGTGAACAGTGAAATACATTCCTTTTTCTTTGGCAAGTCTGCCCATTTCGTTGAAGCCTTTTGCGATGAGTGCCCACTGTTCTTCTGTGTAAACGGGCTTGTCACCGAAGATGCTCAGTGCTTTGCCCTGGATGGAGTTACCCTGTTCCGATGCGCCGATAACTTTTGCGCCGAGAGCGTGAAGAAAATCTCTGTGTTTGATGAAGGCTTCGATTGTTGCATCATAACCTTCTGAAAGGAGAAGGGATGAGAACCAAGCGTTGCAGATTCGAAGACCTCTCACGTCAAGCTTGTGCTTAAGTGTTTCAACATCCTTGGGGTACTTGTTGCCTATTTCGCTGCCTTTGAATCCGCTGAGTGCCATTTCGCTGACACACTGTTCAAAGGTGTTTTCTGCGCCAAGATCGGGCAGATCATCGTTTGTCCAAGCAATAGGTGCAATTGCAAGGCTTACTTTTTCTTTGTTAAGCATGTTTTTATCCTCCGTTATCAATAAAGTCTGGCTTTTTCTATGTTTGCCTGCATATCTTCATATGCAGCCTGAACTTTTTCGCTTGTTGAAACCTCTGCAACGCCTACACGCCACCAGGCATCGTATCCGCCGCTCATGCTTCCGTGAACAACCTTGATATCAAACAGGCAGGGGACACTTTGCTCTTTTGAATCCTTGATTGCCTCGCGAAGTTCGGACACATTTGTGACTCTGTAAGCCTTGCAGCCATAGCCTTCGGCAATTTTAGCAAAATCAATGGGAACGATTGCGCCGTCAAGCATTCCTGTAAGGGGATTTCTTGCAAGGAATCTTGTTCCGAATGTGTCTGTTCCCTGATTGTTCTGCAGATTTTCGATACAGCCCCAACCTGAGTTATCAAAGAGCATCACATTGATCTTAACGCCCTCCATAACAGCGGTGTAAAGTTCACTGTGAAGCATAAGGAAACTGCCGTCACCAACCATTGTATAAACTTCTCTGTCAGGTTCAGCAAGCTTGACGCCGAGAGCACCGCAGATTTCGTATCCCATGCAGGAGAAGCCGTATTCCATATGATATGTTCCGGGTACGGATGAACGCCACAGTCTCTGCATGCAGCCGGGGAGACTGCCGGACGAGCCGATTGCAACTGACTTTTTATCAATGAGTCTGTTGATTTCTCCAAGCGCTCTTGTCTGAGAAAGACCTTCGGCAAGGTGAACACCGTAGCAATGGTCAACTTCGGCGATGTATTCCTGCTTTATCTGTGCAAGTTCGCTTGTATCCCAATTTGAGCAATATTCTTTTACTGAAAGTGAACCCATAATGTCGAGCAATGCTGTTTTTGCATCAGCGATAACTGCGGTTGAGTCCATCTTGAATGCGTCAAATGAGCTTACATTGATTGAAAGCATTTTGACGTTCGGATTGTGGAAACCCCATTTGGAAGCTGTTGTAAAGTCGGTGAGTCGTGTGCCGACTGCGATTACGAGGTCAGCCTGTTTTGCAACTGTGTTTGCCGCAGGACCGCCTGTGACGCCGATACCGCCCATATTAAGAGGAAGATCCCAGCGGATGTTTCCTTTACCTGCCTGAGTTTCGCCGATGGGAATGTTGAATTTTTCCGCGAAGAACTGCGCGGTTTCCCATGCTTCTGAATATGTTACGCCGCCGCCGACAATGAGGAGTGGTTTTTCACTTGCCATAATAGCATCAACTGCGGCGTCAATTTCACGCTGAGTTGGCGAGCGTCTGTCAAGATACCAGACTCTCTTTTTAAGGAAATAATCGGGATAATCAAAAGCTTCGCCCTCAACATCCTGAGGCATTGCAAGACAAACTGCGCCTGTTTCTGCAGGGTCTGTGAGAACTCGCATTGCGTTGATGCAGGCTGTCATAAGCTGCTCGGGTCTTGAAATTCTGTCCCAGTATTTACAAACCGCCTTGAAAGAATCGTTTGCAGTAATTGTATAATTGGTGGGTTGCTCAATCTGCTGAAGAACGGGGTCGGGCTGACGGCAAGCAAAAGCATCTCCGGGGAGAAGAAGAAGGGGGATGCGGTTTGCCGTTGCAGTACCTGCGGCGGTGACCATATTGAGTGCACCGGGTCCGATAGAGGATGTGCAGGCAATAATCTGTCTTCTGTCGCCTTTATCAATCCCTGCAGGAGCTGTTCCGATTTCTCTTGCAACATTTGCAATATATCTGATTTCATGCACCGTTAATCCCAAGTTTTCTGTAACAGCCGTTATCATATATATTTTGCTCGGCGCATTCGGTTTGCCTGTTTTTTCAGCATTCCGAGGAGGTTTTCACATAATCAGCGGTATAACAGGAGGTTATATCATCGGATATATTCCGTGCGCAAT
>CALFPM010000083.1 GCA_937919155.1 uncultured Clostridia bacterium | reverse complement strand
TGATGCGGATAATGCCGCCGTAGGAAGTCATACACAAGGATTTTTTACAGGAGGCTTCCGAAAGGTTGTCTCCTGTTTTTTATTTCACACTTTAACTTCCGGGGAGCCGTTATGAGAATGGCTGAGAGGCAGGTAAAACCTGCGACCCGCAAACCTGATCCGGATAATGCCGGCGTAGGAAGCATAGCAGAAGTATATTGTAATTTACAATAATCAAAACTGTACTTCAAGAAGCCTTCGCCTTATTATCCGGCGGAGGCAATTTTTATTTTTGGAGGTAAAATTATGAAAGCAAGTATCGCAATCCAGGTTCTTCCCAAGGCAAAAGACCAGGATGACCTTATCCGCATTGTGGATGAGGTTATCGCATTCATCAAAAGCAGCGGTTTGCACTGCCATGTGGGTCCGTTTGAAACAACAATTGAAGGCGAAGACTATGACCAACTGATGGACATCGTAAAAGAGTGTCAGCACATTGCAATCAGAGCAGGTGCAGAAAATGTTTCGGCCTATGTAAAGGTTGTTTACAGACCCGAAGGCGAAATACTGACCATTGATAAAAAGATAAAAAAACATGCTGAAGCGTAATATAGCGTCAACCACCGCCGTTGCCGCATTGCTGATTATATGGCAGTTGCTTTGCACAACGGGACTTATACCGTCTTATATGCTGCCGTCACCCACAGAGGTGATGCAGGCTTTTGTGAGCGAATTTCCTTTGCTTCTCGAAAATTCAGTTATCACTCTTCAAGAGGCTTTTATCGGCTTGTTTCTCGGAGTGAGTGTGGGATTTATTGCGGCTGTGCTGATGGATACATTTGATATTCTTTACAAGGCATTTTATCCGTTACTCATTATCACGCAAACAATTCCCTCCGTTGCCATCGCACCGCTTCTTGTGCTTTGGTTCGGTTATGAAATGACACCGAAGATTGTTCTGATAGTTATATCAACATTCTTCCCCGTAACAGTCGGACTTCTTGACGGATTCAGAAGTGCGGATAAAGATGCAATCGGATTGCTGCGCTCTATGGGTGCAAACCGCACACAGATTTTTCGATATATCAAATTCCCTTCGGCGTTACCGCAACTGTTTTCGGGCTTGAGAATAGCTGCGGCATACAGCGTTGTCGGAGCAGTTATAAGCGAATGGCTCGGAGGCTTCGGCGGTCTGGGTGTTTATATGACCCGAGTGAAAAAAGCCTTTGCTTTTGACAAAATGTTTGCCGTTATTTTTCTTATATCGGCAATTTCTCTTGCACTTATGGCATTGGTCGGATTTGCGGAGAAAAAGTGTATGCCTTACCGCGATACAAATGAAAAAGGAGAAAAAGCATGAAAAAATTAATTGCATTAATACTTTCTGTTGTAATTATTTTCAGTTTGTCTGCTTGCGGAAAAACTGAACCGGACAAAATAACAATCGTTCTTGACTGGACGCCGAACACAAATCATACGGGAATATTTGTTGCCGAGGCTAACGGTTATTTTGAAGATGCAGGTCTGAATGTCGAAATCGTTCAGCCGCCCGAAGGCGGTGCGGAAGCCTTGGTAGCTTCGGGTAAAGCACAGTTCGGCGTTTCATTCCAGGATTCTCTGGCACCTGCATTTGTGGGAGATAACGCTGTGCCAGTTACTGCTGTTGCGGCAGTTATTCAGCATAACACATCAGGCATTATTTCACGCAAAGGCGAAGGAATGGACACACCCAAGGGTCTTGAAGGCAAGAAATATGCAACATGGGATCTGGATGTTGAAAAAGAAACAATCCGTGATGTAATGAAAGCTGACGGCGGTAATTTTGACCTCGTTGAACTGATTCCCTCTACGGTTACCGATGAAGTGTCGGCTCTCAAAAGCGGTTCTGTTGATGCTATATGGATTTTCTATGCTTGGGCAGGTATAGCTTGTCAGACGGCGGGTCTTGAAACAGATTACTTTGAATTTGCAGACATAAATCCCGTGTTTGATTATTACACTCCCGTTATTATCGGTAACAATGCTTGGCTCGAAGAAAATCCCGAAACTGCAAAAGCATTCATTGAAGCGCTTTCAAAAGGATATACATATTCAGTTGAGAATCCCAAGGATGCCGCAGACATTCTTATGGATGCCGCACCCGAACTCAAATCAAACAGCGAGCTTGTCTATGCAAGTCAGGAATATCTTGCATCCGAATATATCGCTGATGCTTCAAAATGGGGTGAATTTGACCCTGACCGTTGGGCAGCTTTCTATAATTGGCTGAATGAAAAGAATCTTCTTGAAGATAAAATCAATCCCGATTTCGGCTTCACAAACGACTATCTTCCTGAGTGATATGAATAAGTTAGAAGTAAAAAATATCAGCAAAAGTTTTGGCAACAATTACGTTCTGAAAGATATTTCCATTGAACTGAACAAAAGAGAATTGGTATGCTTGCTCGGTGTCAGCGGTGGCGGAAAAACAACCTTGTTCAACATTATTTCGGGTCTTTTAACACCTGATAACGGTCAGGTGTTGCTTGACGGAAAAGACATAACAAATCAGCCGGGACATATAAGCTATATGTTGCAAAAGGATTTACTGTTGCCGTACAGGACAATCCAAGATAATGCTGCATTGCCGCTTTTATTGAAAGGTATGAAGAAAAAAGAAGCTCGTTTGCAGGTATCGCCGATGTTCAAGCAATTCGGACTTGAGGGAACACAAAAGAAATATCCCGCCCAGCTTTCGGGCGGGATGCGTCAGCGTGCGGCACTCTTGCGGACATATATGTTCTCAAGGGATGTTGCTCTTTTGGACGAACCTTTCTCTGCATTGGACACGCTTACCAAGAGTGCAATGCACAAATGGTATCTGAATGTGATGGAGGAAATCCAACTGTCAACACTTTTCATCACCCACGATATAGACGAAGCAATTCTTATCTCGGACAGAATCTATCTTCTGTCAGGTTCACCCGGAGAAATAACAGGAGAAATCATTATCAAGGAACCGAAGCCTCGCCGTGATGATTTCAATCTGACATCAGAGTTTCTGGAATACAAGCGAAGGATACTTTCATTGCTTTAACTAATGTAAAACAGCCATAACTCACAACCAAGCGTTTTCCTAAAGGTAAGTTGCGGGTTCGATTCCCGCAGGGGGTGCCACTCCGATGAGTTTTTCATCGGAGTTTTTATTTTGGGTAAATAATGCAGAAACAAAAACCCGACCTTACCGTATAGCAAGGTCGGGTTTCAATTAAAACACAAAATTTACAACAAGAACGATTATCCAAAGAAGCGTTGTGATGCAGTATTTTTCCGCAAATGCTCCTGCATAGGAAATCATTGTGGGGATGTATGCAAGGGCTCTGCCAAGAAAATTGCCCTTTTTCTGGCGATAAAGCAAATCGTGAAGATTCATTGCATCCTCAACCAGAGGGAACACATTGCAAAGCATCGAAACTCCCACATATGTCATAAGAACATAGGACACAAAAAGTCCCACGGAATCATAAGGAGTAATTCCCATGTAACGGAGATTCACAAAACCTGCAAGGAAAATCCAGAGGCCTGCACTGAAGTTCATAAACGCAGGACCCGTTGCCATAAGATAAGCCGAAAAGCCTTTTGACGCAAGGGTGTGTTCAACGTGGCCGCAAGCTTCATCAAATCTCAGGTAGCCGGGAACTTCCACGGGCAATCCCAGGATTTTGCAGGTCAGATGCTCCCAGAAACCCTTGATATAAGCTCCGGGGAAGGTCAGAATTTTTGATGCTATATAAAGAGCTGTCATGCTAAATCACACTCTCCTTCCGTGAGAACTTCCGCAACGGATTTTTTGCCTGCCATAATCTCTTTGGTGATATCTTCAAGAGCGCCTTCTTCAAACTGGCTGAGGATTTCCTCAACATCTTCGGAATATTCCTCTTTCATCTGGTCGCTGTTTTTCAGAAGATGTGCGCTCAGATAAAGCGCATTGAAAAATGCAGGGTCATCCAGAGTGGTTGTGTCATAAGATGACTGATAAATATAGTAAGCGTAGTTGAAGGCCGTCATCATTGAATCAAACGCATCCACATAATCGCCTTTTGCCATATAGATAAGCGCAAGCTGACGGTTAAGCTCCGGAATTGATTCATAAAGCTCAAGTGCCTCAAGACAGAGGGTTTTCGCCTTGTCCTGCTCACCTGTTCTGCGGAGGAACTGAATTTCAAGCAGATATGCGCTTTCCATTCCCTCATTGCTGACCTTGAACTCAGCAAGAATCTTGCTTGCTTCATCTTTTTTGCCGGAATCAAGAAGCGCATCCATCTTGAGATTATATGCATCATATCTTGACTTGTCTTTTTCTGTGATCATATCAAGATATTTTATCGCCTCGTCACTCTTACCTGCCGCGCAGAGGGTTTCTGCCATAGGCTGGCAGTAAAGCCAACCGTAATCCTTGCCTGATGCAAGGCAAGCCTTTTCAAGGTCCTTGAGAATTGAAATCTGAGTTTCAAGGTCGGATTCAAGCAAATCCGCAACCGCAAACTTATAGAAATCAATGTAAAGGTCCGTTACGCCCTCTTTGCCCTTGAACGAATCAAGCTCAGCGTAAATAGCCTGTGCATCAGGCTTTTCATCATAGGCTTTGTTAAGGGTCTCTTCAATGAGGTCAAATGTTGCATCGTGCTCCTGACTGACCGCCGCATATTTCTTCACAAAACCGAGTTTGTTCACATCGGCGTTTTTGATTGTGTTCACTGCAACATAATATGCATCAATGGGACTGCTGTAGTTTGCAACGGCATTGAGAATACGCTTTGTGACTCCCATGCCAACCCTTGTGTACTGCGATTCCTTGCCGAGAATGGAGTTGATTTCATCAGCCATTGTCTGAACATCGGAATATGCAACATATGCGCCGTACCAATTCTTGTCTTTTGCGTAGCTGTCTCCCTTGATAACCTGCAGCGTGGGTGCGCTGGAAAGCATCACAATCACAAATGCAAAGACGCTGAAGCTCAGGGCTGCAAGACCTGCAATCCACGCAAAGAAAGGAATTCTTCTTTTGAGCATCTTTTTTTCGCACTTCGCGCAGTAATCGCCTTCCTCCGTAACCTCTCTTTCGCCGCACATGGGGCAGATTTCCGCAGGCTCTTTTTCTTCAGCCTCTTCTTCGGAAACTTCCTCTGTATTCTCAGAGACTTCTTCCTCGGCAGACTCTACCAAAGTTTCTTCAATCTCTTCTGCGATTTCTTCCGCAGTTTCCTCTGCAACTTCAGCTACAGTTTCTTCCGCAATTTCTTCTTCGGGAATACCGTTTAAATTTTCCTTATCCAAACGCTTATCCTCCTTTTTATTTCTGTTACAATCAGTTATTTTATCATCATTTTTCCGAAATTTCAATAAATAACGAAATATTTACATATTATTAATATTGACTTCACTTTCCATTTTACGGATTATGTGATATAATTACTCTCAGGAGGCGTATAACTTATGAAAGAAATTAACATCAGAGATATTAAAAAAAGTCCCGTTGAACTTATTTCCGATGGTTGGGGACTTGTGACCGCAGGAAATGAAAACGGATTCAACACAATGACCGTCAGCTGGGGTGCTCTCGGTGAAATCTGGGGCAAAGACGCTGCGTTTGTTTTCATCCGCCCTCAGAGATACACTTTTGAATTCGCCGAAAAGGAAGAAATCTTCACCCTTTCATTCTACGGCAGCGAATTCAAAGACGCCCTTAAAATCTGCGGTTCAAAAAGCGGCAGAGATATTGACAAAGCGGCTGTCTGCGGCCTTACTCCCGTTTTTACTGACGGCGGAGTAACCTTTGAGCAGGCGGAATACACCCTTGTGTGCCGCAAGATGGCATCGCAGTTCATTGACCCTGCAGGCTTTGCAGACGCTTCAATAGAAAACAACTATGCCAACAAGGATTACCACAAAATGTATGTCGGTGAAATAATAAAAGTTTATCAGAAATAAAATAAATGTCACCTTTTGCCTTTCCCGTTCGTTTATATTGTGAAAGGCAAAGGTGATTTTGCTTTAGAGTTAATGTATCCGACCTTTTCGGTGCTTCGCAGTTTTGAAAGAGCAGATTTTTGTCACAGCAAGGCAAAAATCTGCAGAAATACGAGGTTATTTCAAGGATTTTTAACGCAGATGTGGCGAAAATATGCCTTTCAAAACCGTATGAGGTTTGGATATATTAACCCTATCAGAGGAGGCGATGGCTTGTCTGCCGAGAAAATAAAAATTCCGCCCGACGCACGGCGCGCCGTTGAAGAATACGGCAACAGCCTTTATCGGCTTTGCACCGTTATTCTGCAAAACAGCGAGGATGCACGCGATGCGGTTCAGGAATGTTTCCTTAAATACATAACAAAAGCTCCCGACTTCAAGGATTCCGAACACGAAAAAGCCTGGCTGATACGGGTTGCAACCAATATCTGCAAGGATATGCTCCGATACAGAAAACATACAAACCTGCTGAGTCTTGATGAAATACGCACGGTAAGCACAAGCGAGGATAATGCGCAAATCCTCGGTATGCTTATGATGCTGGAAGAAAAATATAAAACCGTGCTTCATCTGCACTATGTTGAAGGCTACGGCACGCAGGAAATCTCGTCCGTGCTGGGAGTATCAAACGCCGCCGTAAAAAAGCGTTTGCAGCGTGGCAGAGAAAAACTGCGTGAAATTTATGAAAAGGAGGCGATATAACAATGGATTTCAGCAAAATCAAGCCTGCTGTTGAGGAAATCTCCCTGACGGAAGAGCAAAAAGAGCAAATCATAAACGCCTGCAACGGCAAAAAAAGAAAATTTAATTACAAACCCCTTATTGCAGCGGCAGCAATCGCGGTGGTTGTTGTTTCGTTGTTCTCGCCGGGTTTCCTTTTCAGAGCAAAAACCGCCGATTCAGCCGAAAACATGGCGCAGGAATATCCCGAGGAAGACTATCATTACCTTGCGGATAAGGATATTTATTACGATTCATCAGAAAGCGGTGCAGGAAGCGATACAAATCAGGACATCTGCATTTTTGCCGATATGACCGCATTTGAAACAGATGAATTCACTGAGCTTTACTGCCTTATCCCATCGGAATTCCTGCATTTTGCAGGCGATGATTTAAGCGATTGGCTTTCGGAAGTTTCCGCGGATGACGGCATGGCAATTATGCAGTTTGCAATGCGGTTCAACATTTCGAAAGAGGATTTTGACTCCGCAAACATTGCGTTCGCCGCAAGAACAGGCAAATATTTTGATGCCGACTCAATCTACACCTTTGACAAAGCGATTGTTGACAGCATTTATCGCAAATAAAAAAACCGCCCTCTTGCGAGAGCGGTGCGGTAATTACTCGATAACGGTGTAACCCAGATTTTTGAAATCCTCACTGCTGAAAGAAGTGTAAAGCTTTTCAAATGTAGCTTCAACAATATTTGTTCTTTTGACAACAACGAGTTTCATATCTTCGTCTTTCTCAACTACCTTCTTGTTCTTGTTGTCCTTTGCTTCCTGAACGGTTGCTTCATAGTTTTCATATGAATCAAAGAACAGATAGTCAAGTCTGTAATCTGTGTTACCTTTTTTATCAAAAACATATTTCTGGAACTCTCTGCCCAGCTGCGAACTGATTTCCATAACAAGTTCTTTGTTTTTCTTGGTCTTGCCTACCTTTGAGACGTACTTGTCAATCTCTTTTTCAACTTCTTCCTGAGCCTGAATTGAAGCCTCAATCTGTGACTGAAGTTCAGATTCATATGCATTCATCTGAGACTGGAATTCATCGTAATTAATGGGGTCGGTTTCTTTGGGCTCTGTAGGCTGCACCTTGCAGGCTGCAAATGAAACAAGTGCCGCAAGAATAAGTAAAATTGAAATTATCTTTTTCACGGAATTACCTCCTGTGCATTAAAATCTTATATATTATTTGTGGCATATTTTTAAAGAAAAGTCAATAGTTTTGAAGAAAATTTACATTTTTGCAAACCAAACTCAATAATTAATGAAAGGTGATGTTAAAAAATGAAGAAACTTCTCACAATTATTCTTTGCATTGTTATTACCCTTTCCTTTGCCGCCTGCGGAGCAAAATCGGACAACGCCGCCAACGAATCGGGTCAGCTTCAGTTTGACTACCTTGCCGCCGAAGATATAGGCAATGAAAAGTATTTTACCGCCGACAGCGCGACAGGTACATCCGCACCGTCCGAAAGCGCAAAAGAAAACACAAATGAAAAAATCATCAAAACTGTTGAGCTTTCCGTTGAAACCAAGGAATATGAGGCATATATCGCATCCCTTACCGCAAGCGTAAACGCGGCAGGCGGTTATGTTGAAACTTCAACCGCTAATCTCGGAAGCACCTCCTACTCAAACCGATATGCAACATTCACCGTGCGTATTCCTGCCGCAAATCTTGATTCATTCATCAGTGCTTCGGGTGAAAAAGGCACAATCACATCAAAAACCGAAAATCAGCAGAATGTCACACTTGAATATGTTGACCTTGAAAGCAGAATCGAAGCATACAAAACCGAAAAAAACACTCTCACGGGCCTGCTCGAAAAAGCAGAATCACTGGAAGATGTTCTGAAAATTCAGGAAAGACTTTCCGAAGTGAATTATCAGATTGAAAACTACACTTCACAACTCAAGGTGCTTGAAAACAGGGTAAGCTACAGCACCGTCACCCTGAGAATCAACGAAGTTGAAAGGGTTACCGAGGCTCAGCCCACACTCTGGACACGCATCAAAAACCGCTTTCTCAGCAACCTTGACAATCTTGTTGATTGGTTCAAGGATGCGGTTGTGACAGTTATCGGCGGTCTTCCCGTTATCATTCCTCTCAGCGCGGCAATTTTTGCTGCAATCCTCATCATAAAGAAAATAATCAGAAAACGCAGAGGTTATTAAATCTCATTCAGAGGGTCGCTCAGGCGACCCTTTTTTATTTTTTATTCCGTGCATATTAATTTTATTATAATTCTTTTTCAGAAAATAGAATTATACTCTTTTTGATATCATATAATATGGATTAATATTTAAAGGAAAGGCAGCTGATGATTTTGGCTAAAACACTTGTTTTAACCGAAAAACCCTCCGTTGCAAGAGACATTGCCCGTGTGCTGGGTTGCAAAAAGAACGGCAACGGCTGCATAATCGGCGATAAATATATAATAACCTGGGCGTTGGGTCACCTTGTCACTCTTGCAGACCCTGAAGCCTATGACAACAAATACAAAACCTGGCGCATGGAAGATTTGCCCATGTTGCCCAAACATATGAAGCTTGTGGTTATCGGACAGACCTCAAAGCAGTTCAAGGCGGTAAGCTCCCTTCTGAACAGCAATGAGGTTGACAAAGTAGTCATCGCCACGGATGCAGGCCGTGAAGGAGAACTTGTTGCACGCTGGATAATTCAGAAGGCAAACTGCAAAAAACCTATGCTGCGCCTCTGGATTTCATCCCAGACGGACAAAGCAATCCGCGAGGGTTTTGCGGCGCTCAAGCCTGCTTCTCAGTACGATAATCTTTACCGAAGCGCCCAATGCAGAGCCGAGGCAGACTGGCTCATCGGTCTGAATGTAAGCCGCGCACTCACCTGCAAGCATAACGCACAGCTTTCCGCGGGCAGAGTGCAGACTCCCACCCTTGCGATGATTGTCAAGCGTGAGGAGGAAATTCTGAAATTCAGATCAAAGGATTATTTCACCGTTAAGGCGGATTTCGGCAATTTTTCCGCCATATACAAGGACAGCCGCAATCAGGCAAGATTCTTTGATGCCGCCGCAGCGCAGAGCGTTGCCGATTCCGTAAAAGGCAAGCAGGCCGTTATTTCCGAAGTCAAAAAAGCCTATCGCTTCAAGGCACCTCCTGCAGCATATGACCTGACGGAGCTTCAGCGCGATGCCAACAAAAAATACGGCTATTCCGCAAAGCAGACTCTCTCACTTATGCAGAGCCTTTATGAAACCCATAAGTTGCTGACCTACCCCAGAACGGACTCCCGCTACATCACAAAAGATGTTGCCGCCACCCTGCCCGAAAGGCTCAGGGCAATTGCAATCGGTCCTTATAAAGACGCGGCAAATGCCGTTCTCCGTTCAAAACCCATTCAGACAAAATATATCGTTAACGATGCAAAAGTTACCGACCACCACGCCATAATTCCCACGGAGCAGTATGTTGACCTCAACAAGCTCTCCCGTGAGGAGCGTCATATTTACGACCTTGTTGTGCGCCGCTTCCTTGCGGTTCTCAGCGCACCGTTTGAATATGACGAGATGCAGGTTACCATAACCGTTGGCAAGCATAATTTTTACACAAAAGGTCAATCCGTAAAATCCGCAGGATGGAAAGCACTTTACGATTCATCCCTGTCGGATGACGATGACGGAGATGACGATATTTCGGCGCAGTCATTGCCTCCCCTTTCACAGGGTGCGAGAGTGAATGTTGAGTCTGTGCGCCTTGTTGCAGGCAAAACCACCCCTCCCGCAAGATACACCGAAGCAACCCTGCTTTCCGCAATGGAAAACCCCACAGGTCAGGTTGATGACGGCTCTCTCAAGGATGCTCTCAAGACCGCAGGCGGTCTCGGCACCCCTGCCACAAGAGCAGATATCATTGAAAAACTGTTTGATTCTTTCTGCGTTGAGCGCAGAGGCAAGGAAATTTTCCCCACATCAAAAGGCAAACAGCTTATCGAAATTGTTCCCCCCGACCTTAAATCAGCCGAGCTTACCGCAAAATGGGAGCAAAGGCTTTCTCTCATTGCAAAAGGCAATGCGGACAGCAGAAAATTCATTGAAGAAATGCGCGAATATGCAAGCGCACTCGTGAATTCCGTTAAATCGGGCGATGTAAAGTATAAGCACGATAATATGACCCGCGAGGCTTGCCCCGAATGCGGAAAATATCTGCTTGAAGTCAACGGCAAAAAAGGCAAGATGCTTGTTTGTCAGGACAGAGAATGCGGATATCGCAAGAGCATTTCCGTTATCACAAACGCCCGCTGTCCCGAGTGCCACAAGAAGCTTGAAATGCGCGGCGAGGGCGAGAAAAAAGCCTTTTTCTGCGTTTGCGGATACAGAGAAAAACTCACCGATTTTGAAAAAAGAAAAGAAAGTGCTGGCGCAGGCAAAAGAGATGTTGCAAAATATATGCAGCAGCAGTCAAAACAAAAGTCATCAAGTAATCCCCTTGCCGACCAGCTTGCAAAATGGATGGAGGAAAACAAATGAGGCGTTTTCTTTCGGTTATTGTTGCCCTTGCCCTGCTTTTTGCGTGCACCTCGTGCTCAGGCGGCGACAACAAAGCAATTTCTTACAGCTTAAGCGCATCCCCCTCAACCCTTGACCCGCAGTATGCCACCGATACGGGCGCGCACATAATCATCAACAACACCTTTGAGGGTCTTGTGCGCCTTTCGGCAGACGGCGAGGTTGTTCCCGGTCTTGCGGAAAACTGGACAGTTTCGTCCGATGGGCTGACCTATACATTCAACCTCAAAAACGGAACAGAGTGGTATTGCCCATCCGTTCTGAAAAACGAATTCGGTCAGGAATTCTATGACAAATTCTCAACCGAAAAAGTAACCGCAAGGGATTTTGTCTTTGCAATGCAAAGAGCCGTTTCGCCTGACACAAAATCCCCCTCCGCCCACCGTCTTTTTGTTATTGAAAACGCGGCGGAAATCCGTTCGGGCAAAGCTGACGTTTCTGCACTCGGCGTAACCGCTCCACAGGACTATATTCTTGTTATAAAACTTACGGAGCCTTGCCCCGATATGCTTGAACGACTCACAGAAAGTGTATTTATGCCCTGCAACGAAGATTTCTTCAACGAAATGAATGGACGTTACGGCCTCACTCACAGACATATTCTCTGCAACGGCCCGTTTTATGTGAGCGCATGGAGCAAGGATGATTCTCTTTCCATCAGAAAAAATAAATATTACTCAGGATCTCAGGAAGTTTCGCCAAGCTCCGTTAACTTTGATTTCAGGTTCGATTTAAAAACCGTGCCCGGCAGAATATCCTCTGCGGCACTCTCCGCAGCAATGCTTCCGCCTGATTGCGCCCTGCCCGAAAACTCAACTCTCGTAAAAGAAAATGAAAATTCCGTTTTCGGATTTATATTCAACTGCAGTGACAGTTATATGAAAAACCTCAATGTAAGACTGGCTCTCTGCAATTCGATTGACCGCAGCCTTTTTGCCGATGAAACAAACGGCGCGGCACCTATGAGCGGCTTTGTTCCCCTGAGCTGTTCCGTTGGAAGCGGAAATTACCGCACCACGGTCGGCGACCGCACTCCCCACATAAACAAAAACTCTGCCGCCGCTCAGGCACATTGGCGCACCGCCCTTGCAGAGCTGGGCAAAGAGAGAATTGAAATCAAAGTGCTTTGCCCCGAATGGCTCGACACCGCCGTTCGCCATCAGCTTCAGATATGGCAGCAGACACTGGGAATCAGTCTGGGAATCACGGTTGAGT
Organism: uncultured Clostridia bacterium; assembly: GCA_937919155.1. Classification (GTDB taxonomy): domain Bacteria; phylum Bacillota; class Clostridia; order Oscillospirales; family Acutalibacteraceae; genus CAG-177. The sequence goes on along the minus strand of CALFPM010000083.1, from coordinate 14,108 downwards.
CAATGACTCCCGAAGAAATTCAGTCTGCCGTTAATTCAGGCAATTTTCAGATTGCCCTGGCAGGAATTGAATCTGCTCACGACAGTGCCGTTGACTTTCTTGCATCTCTCCGAAACGGCAATTCAATGAGTTTCCGCTCATCAGAATATGATGCGATTATTGACAGACTTCTGACCGTTGAGGATGAAAACGATCTTCTCGGCGGTTGCTACACGGCTGAAAACTACATTCTTCAGCAGGGCTTCTGTTATCCCCTTTTCTGCCGTTCAAGCCGATTTGTTGTTCACGAAGAAATCGAGGGAATCACTGTCGGCAAATCCGAAAGCACAGTTTCATTTATCGGCACAAAGAGGTACGACTGATGAAACGCAAACTGACAACTGTTTTATGCTGGATTGCCGTTGCTCTGTGCATGGGCGTCATATTTTATTTCTCGGCGCAGACAGGAGATACTTCGCAGGGAACAAGTGACGAACTTGCATTTTTCCTGAACATTCCTTTCGGCAGTTTCATTGTGCGCAAAGGCGCTCATTTTCTTGAATTTGCAGGTCTTGCCGTGCTGATTTTCAATGCACTCCACAGCACATGCGGCAATTTCCGACCCTATTTATCGTTTGTAATTACCGCCGCATACGCGGCTACCGATGAAATTCATCAGCTCTTTGTTGAGGGACGCGCCTGCCGCTTTTTTGATTGGTTGGTTGACTGCTCAGGTGCTGCAGCGGCTCTGATTTTTATTTCTTTTCTGATTATTCTCTCCCGAAAACTCAAGAGGAGGAACCCGAAATGACGAACAACGAAAAAATTATGATTGCAGGATGTGCGGCAGGCGCTGCGGCGGCAACCGTTCCTGCTGTTTACGGCTTTGTGAAGGCAACCGCCCGACAGCCTATATCGGACAAGGATTTTCTCCGCACGGAAAACGGCAATTTTATTTCCGAATGCGGCGCAATAACCGCACTTAAAGGAATCAATCTTAACGATGATTTTTTCGGATTCAAAAAAGATGACCTTGATGAATCCTCAGGCACTGCCGATGTTTTTGCCGCTTTGGAAAGCCGTTTCGGAAGATACGGTGCAGGTCAGCTTGCAAAAAAATTCAACGAAGGACTTGTTTCCGCTTCGGATATCAAAAAGATTGCCAAACTCGGCGCAAACTGCGTGAGAATTCCGTTAAGGAGCCGTTTTCTTCTGACCAAGGACAACTGCAAGGGCGACATTGACTTTGACCGCCTTGATTATATTGTGGAAAAGTGCAAAAAAGCAGGACTTTATATTATTCTTGAACTTCACTCGGCACCCGGATTCCAGAACACTGATTCCTCTTGCTGCAAGGAGGAAAAAAGCTTTCTTTTTGCTTCATCCAAAGACGGTTTTGAAGCGCGCAATGCCACAGTCAGACTCTGGTCACAGATTGCCGCTCACTATAAGGATGAACCTGCGATTGCGGCATATGATCTGCTCAACAGGCCCCTGAACCGAATGGCAGACTGGGAAGAACATCTGGACACCCTTCATAAATTTTACAGAAGACTTATCAAGGCAATCCGCAATGTGGACGAAAAGCACATAATTATTCTCGAGGCTGCAGGCGCACCCGACACCCTGCCTGTACCCGAAAAGATAAGTGACAGCAATATTGCCTACGGACTTTATTCCCATTTCCACACCACCTATGAAATTCAGGCACTTCTCAACGGAATACACAGGCTCGGCGGCAATGGAATTCCCTTTATCGTTTGCAAACTGAGAGCAGATGAAAATCTTGATTCTTCCCTCGAAGCTTTGAACGATAACGGAATTTCCTGGCTTGCAGGTGATTTCAAAGGCTCGGGTTTCAAATGCAATTATCTTTATTCGGGCAATATCCCTGAGGCTGACCTGACTTTTGACAGCTATGAACAGATAGGAGAAAAGTGGTCAAAACCCCTTGCCACAAAGAATTTCACAGAAAACAAGGAAATGAGCGCATCGCTGAAAAAGGCATTCAAATACGGAGCAATCCGCATCGAAAATCCTGAAAAGTCGCCGAAATTCAAAGTTAAGTTCGGCTCAAAACTTATTTACGGTAAATAAATGTCAAAACCCCCTCGGGATATCCCGAGGGGGTCTTTTCTTAATGTAATTTACAGGCAGGAAAAATTATTCCTGAGCCTCTCTGCTCTTTGCGTAGCATTCGCTGCAACGAACACCTCTGTCATCACGGGGCTTGAAGGGAACTCTTGCAACTCCGCCGCAATCCATACATGTTGTTTCAAAGAATTCACGCTCACCACGGGCAGCATTCTTACGTGCGGCACGGCAGTCCTTGCAGCGCTGAGGCTCGTTTACAAAGCCTTTCTCAGCATAAAATTCCTGTTCGCCTGCAGTGAAAACAAATTCATTGCCGCATTCCTTACAGATAAGGGTCTTGTCTTCGTACATTGTTTTTAACCTCGCTTGAAAAAAATATTTTATTTGCCCTTGGACGGATTCGCACCGCCGCCTTTGAATAAACAACGCTCTTCTTTACTAAGCTACCGTGGGCATATCGGCTCCTTGCGGAGCATTATAAACCAAATAAATCCCGCATCTTTCTGCGGATACGCTGCAAGGCATTGTCAACCGCCTTTTCGCTGCAGTCAAGTCTTTCCGCTATCTGAGAATAGCTCATATCCATCATTCGCAGTTCAACAACCCGATTTTCGAATTCTGAAAGACCTTTGCTCAGAATTTCTCTGAAACGCTCCGCATCTTCTTTTCGCGAAAAGATATCCGCAGGGTCTGCCTCAGAAACTGCTTCTTCAACCTTTTCAGGTTCATAAGGCAATGCGTTTGAAAGCGCGGCATTCTTGTTGTTAAAACTTGTCCGCACCGCGGAAACAATTCTGTTGTTTATGCAAACCTCTGCATAAGCCTTGAAACTTGCTCCCTTGGACGGGTCATATGTCTTGACTGCGTGAAGAAACCCGAACATCCCCTCCTGAACAAGGTCCTCGCCCGAAATTCTTGGGCTCACAAAACCCGATGCTTTTGCCCTTGCGATGGGAGTTACGCTTGCAATGAGTTGAGCCATTGCCGCATCATCCCCGTTTGCCGCACGGAACACCAGTTCATCGTCAGTAAGGGTTATTTTGCTTTTTTCGCACATTGAAATACCTCGAAATTTCTTCTTACATAATATAATAAGCTAATCTTTGAATTTTGTCAACAACAAATTTACCGAATCGCCTTTTATTTTTTGTTAATAGTGACGAAATACATCAAAAATCAACATATTGTGCTTTTTATTACGAATACTGTGAAAGAAATTAAACGCAGGCAGATTTTTGCATCTTATAATTTGCCGCAAACTTTTAAAAATATTTTTCGGGAGGAGATTTTGATGAACCGAAAATCAAAAAAACTGCGGTATCTTCTTATGCTTTTGGCGGTTGACCTTGCTTTGCTCATTTTAATTTCAACTTTCTGCACTTCCGAAGCACTGGCAACACGCATGGGATGCAGCGGAGAAAGAGTGGCGGTAATTCAGCAAGCACTTTGTGACAGAGGTGTTTTCAGCGGCAAAATCAGCGGCGTTTATTGCACGGCAACTGCCTCCGCAATCAAAAAATTCCAGCAAAACGAAGGAATTGAAAAAAGCGGCGAAGCCGATTACAATACACTTTCAAGACTGGGTATCGGCACGCACACCAACCAATGCTTCACCCTGCAGACAGAATTGCTTGCCCGATGCATTCAGCAAAGCGGTTGCCGTAACTACGCGGAAATGGTGGCTGAGGGCAGAGAAATTCTGAGCAAAACAAAAGCCGCCCGTACTCTGGGCAGCTTTGTAAGCAAATTTTATCCTGATGTGCGTAACGATAATGAACCGTCATCGGAGGCATACGCCGCCGCTCTGCAGGCAATCCGTGAGCAATAAGCTTTATTTGCAAAGCTCCTCAGCAAGTGCTTCAAGCTGAGCAAGGTTATCTTCATTCACTGCGGATTTGATGTGAACACCTGCCTGAGTGTAAGTAATATCCTTGCTTTTTTCAAGCATTTTTCTCATGAACTTTTCTGCCATCAGACCCCAGGTGCCGTTTTCAATGAAACCAACCGTTCTTTTCTGATAGTTGCGCTCTGTGAGATGCTTGAGGAATTCGTGCATAAAGGGGAAAATTTCGCCATTATAGGTGGTGGTTGCAAGAACGTGCTTGCCGTAGCGGAATGCATCCTCAACCGCCTCTGCCATATCGCAGCGCGCAAGGTCATTCACAACAACCTTGGGGCATCCCTTTTCGCGAAGCTTTTCCGCAAGAATCTCAACAGCCTTCTTTGTGTTGCCGTAAACCGATGTGTAAGAAATCAGCACACCCTCACTTTCAACGCCATATGATGACCAGACATCATAAAGATTGATATAATAACCGAGATTTTCGCTGAGAACGGGTCCGTGCAGGGGGCAGATTATTTCAATATCAAGTCCCGCCGCTTTTTTGAGAACAGGCTGAACCTGAGGACCGTATTTGCCGACAATGCCGAAGTAATAGCGTCTTGCCTCGCAAGCCCAGTCCTCATCTGCATCAAGAGCGCCGAATTTGCCGAAAGCATCGGCAGAAAAAAGCACCTTATCTGCGCTGTCATAGCTCATAATAACCTCGGGCCAATGAACCATGGGCGCGGTCACAAAATTGAGGGTATGAGCACCCAGTTCAAGCTGACTGCCCTCTCCCACAACAACCTGTCTGTCCGCAAAATCCGAGCCGTAAAACTGCTTCATCATCACAAAAGCCTTTGCTGATGCAACAATCTTTGCTTCGGGATATGTCTGAGCAAAAAGCGAAATATTGGCAGAATGATCAGGCTCCATATGCTGAACAACAAGGTAGTCGGGTGCCTTGTCGCCGATTACGGATTTGATGTTTGCAAGCCATTCATCGCCGAATCGGGCATCAACCGTATCCATAACTGCGATTTTACTGTCGGTTATAACATATGAGTTATAAGCCATTCCGTTTTCTACTATGTACTGACCTTCAAAAAGGTCAATTTCTCTGTCGTTAACACCAACATATTTTATATCCTGAGTTATTTTCATAGTTTTTCTCCTCTTTTTTTACTGCTGATTATTATATCACAGTGCCTCAATTTTTGACAATAGATTTTTATGAATTACATTATTTTTCAGCTCATCCGTTGCATCTTTTGAAAGAATGAGCAAAGCAAAAATATTCGGCACCGCCATAAGTCCGTTGAGGGTGTCCGATAAGCTCCACACACTTTCAAGGCTGCACACACAGCCTGCAAAAGCCGCCGCCACATATATAACATTATATATTTTGCCGCTCCTTTGCCCGAACAGATATTCCGCACCGCTTTTGCCGTAGTATGACCAGGCGGCAAGGGTTGCAAACGCAAACAGGCATATGCACCCGTTGATGAACATTCCGCCCGTTCTGCCGAAAACGCTTTCAAAAACGGCGGCACAAAGCTGAACGCCGTTAAGGTCTGTATCTGCCGACCACACTCCGCTTGTGAGAATTGCGGCGGCGGTGACGGTGCACATAAGCACCGTGTCTATGAAAACCTCAACTATGCCCCATTTTCCCTGTTGACCCGGGGTTTCACAATCTGCGGCGGCGTGGATGATGGCACTGCTTCCGAGACCTGCTTCGTTCGAAAAAACTCCCCGCGAAATTCCGTATCTTGCCGCCTTTGCCATCCCGAATCCTGAAACGGCCCTGACGGTGAAAGCTTCTTTCACTATATTTTTCACACAAGGTATGAGGTTGCCTGCGTTTTTGCCAATTATAATAAAACACGCAACAATAAACAGCACCGTCAGAGCAGGAATAAGCTTTTCAGACATTGCGGATATTCTTTTCAGCCCTCCTGTGACCGAAATTGCGACAAGCACTGCCACCAGAACACCGCTTGCAATCGGCGGCACACCGAATCCCGACAGTCCCCGAGCAACCGAATTTGCCTGTGTCATATTTCCCATTCCGAGAGATGCGCCCGTGAGAAACAAAGCATAAGCCGCCGCGAGACCTTTCATTCCGAGACCCCGCTCAATATACTGCATCGGACCGCCTTTCCACTGACCAGAGGAATCCCGCACCCTGAATTTCACACCGAGAATATTTTCGCAGCAACAGGTCATCATCCCAAGCACCGCAGAAATGCACATCCAGAACACCGCGCCGGGGCCTCCCGAGCAAAGCGCCGTTGCCACACCTGCAATGTTGCCAGTGCCGAGACAAGCCGCAAGAGCAGTTGTGAGCGCACTCATCTGAGATATGGAGCCGTCACCGCTTTTCTTCTTCCCACCTGAAAAAAGAGTGTTTTTCATCCAGTCGCCCACACCGAAAATCTGATAAAAACCTGTTTTTGCAGACAGAAAAAAGCCTGTACCCAAAAATGCGGCAAGCATAGGCGGACCCCAGACAAATGCGCTTATTGCAGAATTAACCGTATTGAACAACAAAAACCGTCACCTCATTTGATTGTATGAGGTAACGGCTTTGATTATTATCTGTTGTCGGTAAGCTTTATGTCAAACTTATAAGCCTCTGCATAATTCTTAACCTTCACGAAAGTGCTCTTGATATAGAAAACAGCTTTGGGACAAGCATCAAAAGCAAACTGCTCAATGTTCACTTTGTCTCCTCTGAACTGTGCAATTTTCAGCTTCTCGCAGTAGTAATATGCGTATTCACCAAGAGTTTCAAGATTATGAGGCATATCGGTCTGAACAAGATTTTTGCATTCCGAAAAAGCATATGCGCCGATTACGGTCAGCAGAGGTGATCTGTTCATAAGCATCTTTTTAACGGAGCTGTTTGCAAATGCATATTCCTCAATAGTTGTGAGGGTGTCGGGAGTTCTGACAATTGTGAGAGTCTGAACATCCTTGAAAGCCTCTTTGCCGATAACAGTAACGGTATAATCGTCAAGAGCTGAGGGAATCTGAAGCTCTGTTACAGGCTCCGTTCCGTTATACTTTATGATTTTTGCGGTTTCATCATCAAGAACAACATAGGTGTAAAGTCCTGTTTCGTCAGTTTTCTCTTTGCTGCAGGAGCAGAAAAGAGCGAGCACTGTGGCAAGAATAAGCAGAATTGACAATACTTTTTTCATAATAAAAATCCTTTCGGTTTTATATTTCTATATCAGAGACCCGCTTTTCTGCAGTTCTCTTTATGCTGACTGAAAGTTTCGGCATAAACATAGTCGCCGTTCTGATCGGTGATGAAATAATAATAGTCCGTATCCTCGGGATAGAGGGCGGCGTTTATTGCATCCATTCCCACATTGGTTATGGGACCCACAGGCAGACCTTCGCATTCATAGGTGCTGTAAAGTCCAACAAGCTCGTTGTATCTCTCAGCATCCACGCGGGGCTTCACATATTCTCTCAGATAGAAAGTCGCCACATCGCATTGAAGCTTAGGGAACGACCTGCTGTTAAGACGGTTATGGATAACAGAGGAAACCTTGCCCATTTCGGCAGGGTCGCCCGCCTCCTCCTGAATAATTGAAGCAAGGGTCAGAATTTCATCCACCGTGTAACCAAGCTCATCGCACCGCATTTTTATTCCCGAGAGCTTGCTTTCGGTGTTTTTCAAAAATCTTTTAAGTGCCGATGCCGCACTCTCATTTCTGTAAAACTCGTAAGTGTCGGGGAAAACATAACCCTCCGCCAAAAACGCTCTGTTCTGCATCTCGGTAATTTCAAAAGAAAAGCCCTCAAAGCTCGCATGGTTGTTTGCCGCCGCTATGAACTCCTCCGCAGAACATACGCCGCTGTCACCGAGAATCTGTGCAATCTGAACAATAGTTGATCCCTCGGGGAAAGTTAGGCGCACAACATGGGATGTTGTTGGCTCCGTTTCTGTCGCATCGGGCACTTTTGCCTTGCAGGCGGTGATTCCGAACAACAGGATTAACGAAACAATAAGTGCAACTGTTCTTTTTATCATTATCTTTCTCATACAAATGATTTTACCATAGTGTGTCATAAAAATCAAGTTTAAAACAAAACCGCCGGCTTTTGACCGGCGGCGGAAAATTCTGTTAAAGAATTAGTCTTCCTTCTTTGTCTTGATAACTGCTACTGTGCCTGCTGCAAGAGCAAGGAGAGCAAGTGCGGGAACAACGATGCTGCTGCCTGTTGAAGGAATTGTTGTGTCAACTGATGCGGGCTTCTTTGTTGTTGTTTTGCCTTCTTCGCCCTGGCCTTCATATGCTGTGCCGCTTACTGTAACTGTAACATCCTTTGCAGTTGTGCTTGCTGCGGTTGTGCCTGCTGCAGTTGTACCTGCTGCAGTTGTGCCTGCTGCGGTTGTGCCTGCTGCAGTTGTTGCCGCTGCAGTTGTTGCTGCTGCTGTTGTTGTGGGAAGGTCGTTAACATCGTCATTTGTTGTTGACTCTGTTGCAGCCTGTGTTGTTGCCTGTGTTGTTGCAGTTGTGTCTGCTACTGTTGTTGTTTCGTCTGCAAATGCGGGTACGAATGCGCAAAGTGCAAACATCATTGCAAGAACCAATGCAATTGTCTTTTTCATTCTCATATCCATCCTTTAATTAGTTTTTGGCATAATCGCCTATTTTCATACAATAATCATTTTACACATTGTGTGTCAATTTGTCAAGTGAATATATTTACCAAAAAACACAATATTAAAACCTTTGATTTGGCAAACATACTGTATTTAAAGCAAAACTGTGCAAATCATATAAGTAAATCTATTGGAAAGGAGCTTTTTATGTCCTTCAGTTTTTTTGATAAAAAAGGTGAGAAGAATTCACCCTGGCACATCCTCGAAAAGGATATCCGCCCCGCCTACGATGCCGATGAGATTCCTTCCGATGTTCTCGGCAGTTACACAGGCACGGCTTATGATGACCCCGAGCCTGTTCAGGACGCAGACGACCTTTAAAACTTCCTTTTGGTTCGGCAGGGGCGTATTGTGCCGATACGCCCCGCCTGAACTACCATCTTTTCCCCTGTGTTCTGCAACCTTTCCCCAAAGGGTACAGAACTATGCAAAAAACGTTGTCCCTCGTCCATCCTTGAGGTCAGAGTGAATTGATTCGAACTAAATACGCCGCAAAGGTCGGATTTCCGACCCATCGAAGCGTTTTTTTCTTCGTCATACGACAGTATGCCTTCAGAAAAGAAACACTCCGCTGAATCAAAACTGCGACCTTTTCGGTGTTTCGCAGTTTTGGAAGAGCAGATTTTTGTCACAGCAAGGCGAAAATCTGCACGGAATACGAAGCTATTTCAAAGATTTTTAACGATGCTGTGACGGAAATATGCCTTTCAAAACCGTATGAAGTTCGACTCATTTCACTCTACGCTTTTTATCTGATTGACTGCGAAGAAATGAGCGTGCATTCTTTTATGTCAAATGCAACTATTCTTTCGCTTGACACGGTATAGAGTGTGTCGCCGATGCAAACACCTCTCACCGCCGCATCGCCCGTATAGGCGGTGTCATGATTATAAGTGCCGACAGGCTTTATTTCACCGCCCTCAACTTTGAAGAGTACATACGATGAAACATCAACCTTAGTTTCGGGATTGCTGTTGACAACAGGGATGCCGAAAAGCATTTTTTTGCTGTCAAGCAGCACACATCTGCCGTCACCCTCGGAAGGAAGAATGAAGCTGCCCTCCAGAATATATGTGGACACAGCCTTGGGGCTGCCCGGATTGCTTACATCAAAAAGAACTATGCTCACTGAGCCGTCATCTCCGTTGAGGACTCCAAAAAGAGCTGTGTCTGAAACTGCATAAAGTTCACGCGAGAAGCCTTCTGTTGAGATGCTTCCTGCAGCTTTGGGTTTTGAAACATCCGAAAGGTCAACGATAACGGTTTTTTCGTTATCCTCACCTGCAACAAAATACGCATTGTTGCCGATATACTTGACACTCTTTATTTTTTCATTGGAAAGAATACCCGTAAGTCCGCTCACAAATTCCATTTTCTTATTGAGAACATAGAAATTGTTTGTTCCCGAATCACAGGTAAGCACCCTGAGATTTCCGCTCTCATTATCAGCGGATATACCGCCTGCAAGGGATCCTTTGACTATATATGAGCCTGCAAAAGCAATTTCAGAGCCGCGAATTTCAAAGCGGTAAATTTCGGTAAGTGAACTGTGAGCCGCCTTTGAGTCTGTCTCCACGGAAACAAATCCGCGGGCAACCGCAACGGTATGCTCCAGACAATAAACATCCTTGCCGCTTCCGAGAATTGCAAGTCTGCCCACTGACTTGTTCAAATCTGCAGTGTCCGTAACGGTTATGAAGAGGAACGATGCCTCGGGGTCATTAACCGCAATGAACACCTCACCTGCCGTAAGCTTTGTTGATTCTCCGTCAACCTCAAAAGCAGGAATTATCGCACCGCTTTCCGCAGAGGATTTTGCCGCCGCGGCAGAAATGCTGACCTGAGTAACAAGAGTAAGCTCATTCTCGTAAAGACCGGATGAAATGTAGCTGCCCTCCTGCCTGTGCTCGCGAAGCTTCACGGGAGCGGAAGGCTCCGAAATATCGTAATAGAGAGCCACGGTTGATGCTCTGTTGTAAGCGGCTGAGCCCTCCATTTCCAAGGTGTAGCTGTTCATAAGAGCAATCAGGCGATTGTTCTTGAGATGAATTTCAATGCATTCATTCAGGTTGCCTGCCGATGCTCCGTTTGCAAGAACAATGGTTGAAACAACTGCCATTTCCTGCGCGGGAGCTGCTTTGACTATCTTTATCTGTTCAACGGAAGCTCCCGTTTTGGAATCAACACCCGTTGTGACGATGTAAAGATATTCGCCGTCCGTCTTGACAATATCCGCGGTAAAATCGCCGTAAGACACAACGCCCTGATTAACTTCGGCTTTCGCGGTTTCTGCCGAATATTCAACAGTCTCGCCCGACTTACCGTCAGCAACAAAATTGCTGTAACCCTCAATCAGGCGATCAATAACACCCTGAGTTGCGCTCTGATTCGAACCGTCTGCCCCTGTGCTGTCCGCCTGAGGCTTTTTGCCCGAATTCTTTTTGCTGTCCAGAATTTCAAGAACAGCTTTTTCAACTTCCTCGTAGCTCCTTGCACCCTTAACCGGCTCAACGCTTTCGTAGCCTTTGTAGAATGTGTCTGTTTTAATAACCCTTACACCGCCTGTTCTCATAAACAAAGCGGCAACAACCACCACGATCAATGCGGCGGCAATTGTTGTGAGCCTGCGCAGCACAACAACTTTGTTATTCGTCCCCGTTTTAGCGGAAAAATCCTTTTCTTCGCTATGATTTTCTTTCAGCATTTTCACAACGCTTTCCTTGCGGAGCCTGAGAGGTATTTCAATGCTTTCCGAGCTTTTTCCAAGCTCTGTTTCAAGCATATCCAGAATTTCTCTGTCTGTTTTCTTCATCATTTTCATCCCCCTTCCCTTAATTCTCGTCACTCAGCACGGCACGCAGCTTTTCGAGTGATCTTTTCAGCTTGGAGCGTACCGTTGAGGACGGACAATCGAGGATATGAGCTATCTCGTGACTTTTATATTTATAAACCGAACTGAGCAGAACAATTTCTCTTTCCTCGCACGACAGTGTCTCCAAAGCTTTTTTCAGCTCAAGTGACAGTTCCATGCCACCCAATATTACAGGCTCGTTCTTTCCCCCGTTTTCGTCATCGAGATAGACCAAAGATTTCTTTTTGTTGTTTTCCGTATAATGTCTTTTGCAAGCGGCACAAAGGATTCGGAAAAGCCAGCCTTTGAACGCTTTTGAATTTTTCAGCGATTTGATCTGTTCAAAAGCAGACAAAACCGCATCGGATACGGCGTCCTGCGCCAAATCCTCACTGCCCGTTACATAACAGGCATAAAGATACATTTCTTTGTAATAAAGTTCATACAGCTCGCCGAATGCTTCGGCATCGCCTTTTTTTGCAAGAGTAACGAGTTCGTTTATCTGAGTGCTCAAAATCGACCCTCCTAACCACTCTCAACTAATAAGTGTCCGTTTCATTGCTTTTTGTTGCATAAAAAACAAAAAAATTTTTATTTTTTTAAATTTTTCTTTTCGGGATATAATATACATTAATCTACAATATAAAGCAAGGTGTGAAATTTGAAGAAAAGTTTAATAATTTTCGTCCTGATTATGATTGTGACCCTTTCCGCCTGCACGGGCAGAGGCACCCTTGAGGAAACGGATGCCAATGCGCCCGTCACCGTTGAAGATAACCGAACAACCGTGACATCAACGGAAACAACCGTAATCACGGGCGAAACATCGCCTCTGACGGGCAGAAAAATTCTTTCCCCTGCATCGTTTACCGTCAAAGACCCGCAAAACAGCAAAGGTCTTCCAACCAAAAGAATTGAGCACAGCTACGGTGTTGCAAAAAACGGCAAGCCGCACCAGATCTCTGTTGATTTCCAGAAATATTTCGTGTCAACAGGCTACAAAGCGATGTGCTATGACACAAGCGGAAAAAAGGTGCTTTACCTGACCTTCGACTGCGGCTGGGAAAACGGCTACACGGATAAATGCCTTGATGTGCTTAAGGAAAAGAATGTGCCTGCCGCATTTTTCTGCACCCTCGACCACATTAAATCAACCCCCGAACTGATTGCAAGAATGATTAAAGAGGATATGCTTTTAAAGCTTGATTTTGAAAACATTCCTAACTTTGAGTATATAGATGAACAGTATAAAAATGCATACTATGACCCTGCATCAGAATACAGTGTGCCTTATTTCTGCGGATATGTGGGAATTATATACAACACATCTATGGTAGACGGTGAAATCACAGACTGGGATTGTCTGTGGGATGAAGCCAACAGAGGAAAAATTCTTCAGTTCAACAATCCAAGAGATGCATTCGGGACTGCTCTTTACTATAAAGGCTATGACGTAAACAGTTATAACAAGGCAGAATGGGAAGAAGCAAAAGAACTTTTGAAAGAGCAGAAACCTTATGTTCAGAGCTATGTTATGGACGAAGTTTTCAATAAGATGAAAAATGGTTCTGCGGCTATTGCTCCTTATTATGTGGGAGATTTTCTCACAATGTATGAAGATAATGAAGACCTTGCAGTTGTTTATCCGAAGAGTCAGACAAATATCTTCGTGGATGCAATGTGTATTCCAAAGGTTGCAAGAAATAAAGAGCTTGCAGAAGCATATATAAATTTCTGTCTTACAGAGCAGATTTCTGTTGCAAATGCAGAATATGTATATTATGCATCACCGAATGTTCTCGTAAAGGATAATGAAGAGTATATTGAATATATGACAGATGTTCACGAGGATGCTATTGAGATTCTTTACCCTGAAGGTGGTATAAATGCAAGTTATTATCAGAATCTTTCACCTGAAATGCTTGCGTATATGAACTCATTATGGGAAGAACTCAAAATAGAAAACTCCGTAGGTGCGTGGGTTTACATTTTTGCAGGACTTATAGTTGGTGTACTTCTTTTGTTTGGAATTGCAAACGGAATAAAGAAGAAAATAAACAGTAAATATTATTAAAAAGGTTGTGGATAAAATCCACAACCTTTTTTATCTGGTATATTTTATGTCTGTTAATTTAAAGCCGTCTGTATATTTATATACGGAAATAAGACTGCAAAGAGGAAGATTTGAATTTTTTGTTTTAATGGTCTGTGTTCCGCAAAGCTCGTAGATGCCGTCACCCTCTAAATCCATAGGTAAGAGTGATTGATATGGGGTGATTTCAGGAACATCCTTTTCCTTGTAATGCCCATCCTCGGTGTAAATGCCATAGCTTACAAGTGCAGGTTTGACATGTTCAAGATTGATTGCAAGTTTTGAACTGTTGGCAAAGCTTCCGTTAAGACAAAAGCCTTCGCCGAAAGCAAGATTAATCTGGACACCTGTGTTGTCTGCTTCCTGAAAAACGGGCGTTATTATGTCACCTGAAAGACTTGCTATGCTTGTAAGAATAAAATTTTCATTTTCTGCAGAAATTGTTTTAGCATTAGCATCAACGTTAACTTTTGCAACGAAAGAGTCTTTACCCTCTTGAGCTCTGAGTATAACATAAGCCATATAAAATCCGCCCTGTTCGCCCGGATGAATTCCGTCGCCTGATGCAATAATTTCGCCTTTCACG
>CALFPM010000082.1 GCA_937919155.1 uncultured Clostridia bacterium | reverse complement strand
ATGGAACGAGGAATATACTGCTCAATCTATAATTGATGAATTGTTCTTTTCAAAATTTATATCTCTAGGTGTTACTCCAACAATGACAGATGATGAAACGCAAGATTATTAAACATCCTTAATGATTTTAGTAACATTTAACTACTTTTTCAACGTACCGGTTTCAAAGAAGAACGTTGTTACACAGATTTATCCATGTATAGAAAAGTACCATTTGATACCATAATGAAGAACTGAACAGAATTGCAGAAGCGGCAGACGAGTGAAGCAATCTTTGATGCTCAGTATCAAAACAATGAGAGTCAAAATAGACTTATCGCAATGGATAAGAATTATTTTTCCACAAAATTCAAATCCTGTTGACTTGGGGTCAGAAATATGGTAAAATCATCACATACAAATGAGTTTTTCGGAAGAAAAACTCAAAAATAGCTAAGGTACATCTGTGATACCATAAAGTTGAAAAATGAGTATAACCCTGAACAAGCCGAACAAATGTTCGACTTATTTATCAAGGGTTTTCAGTTTTCGACGTTTTAAATCATCCCCGAATTAGGCGAGTGGGAATAATACATCCAAACGTCAGAAGCGTTGATATACCTCAATCTTGAGGTTCAAGAAATGCTCCGTGGCAACGTTTTGGCAACATTTGAATTATCTGAAAGTTAAGAGCTAACTGATTTTTATAGTCAGTTGGCTCTTTTGGTTTTATTGTTCTTAATCAAATACATATTTAAACTAAAGTCAGACTGTGGAGGAGTAAATATTAATTGAACAAATTTAACATTTATTTTTTATAATGTGATATTGATTTATGCAAATTGCTGTGTTATATTTATTTTATAAAGAATATTGATAGAAAAAAAGCTGTTATTAAACTGAATCTTTTTTCAAGAGTCTTCACAACAAAGGCTTGTTTCCCAATTAAAGCGTTATCAAAATAACAGGAGTTGATCAGATTGAAAACATGGCAAAAGGCAACCTTTATAATTGTACTTGTGGCATTTATCATCGCATCCGTTACCATTTCATTTATTTCAATGGCAAGAGCTCCGTTTGAATATGAATATCACACTGCACCTGAAAGCGAATACTCTGTTGAAGGCTGGGTGCTTTTCGGATTTAACGGAAACAACTCCACCAAAGAGGTGCACATCGACTATGTCCGTGATGAAAACGGCAATAATCCTGATACCTCAAAGCCTGTTTCGGCGGTAGGCAAATTCACTATGAATACCGATGAATATGTTGAGGTTATTCATATCGGTAAAGATGTTAAGTACATAGATGAAACTTCATTTTTCTATTGTAAAGAACTCAAAGCTATAGAAGTCGACGAGGCAAATGAGTATTACACTTCCGTTGATGGTGTTCTTTATACAAAGGATATGAAAAAACTCCTTGTCTATCCGATTATGAAAAAGAACGAAACGGGTATATACGCAATTCCCGAGGGCGTTGAAAGAATCGGCAGATGTGCTTTCTATAAAAACGAAACTCTTACTGAAATTACATTGCCCTCAACCTTAAAAGAAATCGGAGATATGGCATTTTTTAAGTGTGAGAAATTATCGCTCGTCACTCTTCCTGACGGACTTGAAAAAATCGGTTCCGATGCGTTCAGTTATTGCCAGGAAATGAAGCCTGTTATGTATATTCCCGATTCGGTTAAGGAAATCGGAAATTTTGCATTCTATTCTTGTTCAAATCTCAAAGAGTTTTATATGGGCGCACAAAGCGAAGAGCAGATAACCTTTGGTGACAGCTGGCTTCCCAAAAACATCAAAAAGGTTGTTGTTAATGTTGCCCCAAAAGAACAATACGGCAAAACGCGTGACGATGCAAATCAAAGAATAAGCGAACTTTTTGAGAAAGGCGGCGAAAACTGATGTCAAAATCCGAAAGCAACGAGAAAATGAATATTTTTCAGGAAATGAAAAAATATTGGAACACTCCTGCCGAGGGCAAACACGTTCCGTATAAAGAATATTTTTCAATTTTTGCCGCAGTCGGCGGTGATTACACGCTGAAATATCTTCAGAGCTTCCTCACCTTTGGTACGAGTTGTTATCTGATTGCATATTATTATGAAATTCCTCTCCTTACATTCAGTGCAATAAACGTGTTTTTTATTGCCACAACATATTTCTGGAATCTTCTGACCATGGGTGTTGACGCAAACTTAGGTTTTCTTCCCCCGAAAATTGAACGAAGATATAACGCGGTTTATCTGACATTTGCGGTTTTAGGTTTGCTGATGCTTATATTTGATTTCTCATTTATTCTTCCCGACAGTATTGCCAACATCATAGATACCCGTTGGAAAGGTATTAACAGCTTCAATATATTCAAAATTTTCGGTGCTCATTTTCTGACAAACGGCTGGAGCGGATTCAGAAATATTCTTATCAGAAAAAAGCTCCTCAAAAAGCTCGGCAGATACAAAATTTTTGCGTATGCAAATGTTATTCAGTGCCTCATAGTCGTTGTGCTTATTTGTACTCTTCCGCTTTACAAGCTTCCGCTTACGGACAGAGTCTGGACTCTTTATCTTCTTTTCCAGTTTTACACTATATTCAATTATGTCGGCTTTACACAGTCTGTTGCAGATAACATCAGCCCCAACCCGCAAGAAAGGCTGTATGTACGTTCATTCCCCGTCAAAATCAGCCATTTTGTTCAGAATATAGTAAATGTTATTCTTCCGACACTTGCAGGCGTAATGTTCCTTGACGGCATTAAGGATATCGGAACTTTCAGATATCTTATCCCCATCTTTTTTGTTGTTTCTTCGGGAGTTATGTTCATAGGACTTCGCAATATCAAAGAAAGAATTCCGATGCCTCCCATCGAAAACAGGGAATATCTTTCATTCTGGCACTGCGTTTCGGGTATTTTCAAAAACAAATATCTTTGGATTGACCAGATTGCAACCTTGCTTGATTCGCTCGGCAACGGTATGCTTAACATGAAAACGATACTTCTTATTTATACCTGGCGTGAAACAGGACTTATTTTCTCGCTTTGTGAAATACTTTATAAAATTTCAGGAAATCCCGGAGAATTTCTTGCTCCGTGGATAAGAAAGCGATTCCAGTTCAAGCAGCTGATAATTTTCAAGTATATCATCTGCGCAATCCGAAACGGCGTGTATATTCTTGCTATTCTTTTCCTTGGCAACACACATATTCTTTGCGGTGTTGCAATCTATGTTGCAATGTTCTTAAGCAATATTCTTGAATCTGCAGTTTCGATTGCACAGAGTGACACCAAAATCAGAATCACCGATTATCAGATGTATATTTCAGGCGAAAGACTTGAAGAATACCAAAAAATCATCACTTGGTTTACAACACCTATCACCACTCTCGTTTCTCTCATTATTCCGCTTATGTTCTACCGTGTAGGCTTTACATCTGACTGGGATGTGCTTTATATGAGTGATGTAAGAGTTCAGTGTATGCTTATCGGTCTTGGTCTTGACCTTATCGGATATGTGCTGATGACACTCCCCTATCTGTTTATGTGGGATTTCACGGACGAAAAACACGCACACATTATGGAAGTTCTCAAACAGAGGGCAGAAGCAGGAAATGCCACAGCAGAAGGTACTTCAGGCGAATTGCAGGATGCTGCGGTTAATGCAGAGGCTGCGGTTGTTTCGCAAAATGAATAACGATTTGTTCCGAGGTAATCATATGAAATTTATAAATGTTTTACAGAACAGGAATGTGTATGCAGACGGTATCCACGATGATACAAGAGCTTTGCAAGCCTGCATTGACGAATTAAAGGACGGCGGAACTGTTTATTTCCCTGACGGTACATATCTCGTTTCGGCTGCACTTATTTTCTATTCTTATCAGCATCTTAAGTTTTCGGATAATGCAGTCATTCTCAGAAGCGACAAAAGTGACCCGATAACAAAATATCTGCTTGCTTCCTATTCGGAGCCTGAATGGGGTGCTTATGAGGGTACTCACGATGTTGTTATTTCAGGCGGTATTTTTGACGGCAATAAAAATCTTGACGAAAAATCAACACTTGTGAACACCGTTCATTGCAGCAATATTACCATTGAAAACTGCAGATTCCGCCATTGCGCTCATTGGCATTTCATTGAAATCAACGGAACAGAAAACACAACTGTTCAGAATTGCATTTTTGACGGTCCCTCATACACAGTAAAAAGCGATATACTTTATAATGAGCAGATTCAGCTTGATATGTCAAGGCACGGGTCTTACGGTCCTGTTTATGACTGCAACGGTACGCTGATAGATTTTAAATCCGATGACACAGTTTGCCGTAACATTACCATAAGAAACAACATTTTCAAATGTGACGGTTTCCCCGGTGTCGGTCATCACGGTGACATTGACCATCACGGTATTATTATTGAAAACAATATATTTGACGGTCCCTCAGGCAGAATCGGCAAAAGCAGGGGCTACATATTCTTCAGGCCTATGGTTTATGACCTCACAGTCAGAAACAATGTTTTTATTGCTCCCGAAGAAACCGATTCGCCAAGCTACGGCATAATTCACGAAAACGATGACCCATCCGCTTTAAAAACGGAAAATAACCTCTTTATTGGCAAAATCGATAAGGAAATCATTAAAGGAGTGCAAGAATGAGCAGTAAAAAATACAAATGGTATTCGGGTGTTCCTCATTGCCACACGGTTGCATCTGACGGCGGTCTGACATTGGAACAGGTTGTTGAAAAAGCAAAGAAAAGTAAAATAGATTTTCTTATAATCACCGACCATAATGTTAATTGCAATGAGTTTCCCGAGGTTGACGGACTCACCCTTATTTACGGTGCCGAGCTGACAAAACACGGCGGCCATTGTAATATGTGGGGCGTTAAAGACGTTATTGATAAAGAAGATTATGACACCTGCGAAAGCTATGAAGATTTTTTAAGAGTCAAAACAAAGGCAGAAGAACGCGGAGCAATAATCTGCATGAACCATCCTCATTGCAAGCAGTGCCCCTGGAGATGGGAAATGAAAGCTGAAGATGTGGATGTTCTTGAGGTCTGGAATGCACCGACACACTTTGACAATCTTGAATGCACTGAATGGTGGCACGAACAGCTAAGAAGCGGGCATAAGCTGCCCGTTGTCGGCGGCAGCGACTATCACAAAGACTATGTTGTCACCAATCTTTTAACCTGGCCTGTTACTTATGTTTATGCAAAATCCAACTCCCCCGAAGATATTTTAGATGCTATCGTTAAGGGTCGTACCACAATATGCTTTGATGTCGGCACAACATTTATTGATATCGTCAGCGGCGATTCCGTGCTCGGTGACACTGTTAAACTTACCGATAAAACAAGCGTTACAATCAATGTTAAAAAACTTCGCAGAAAGCATAAACTGATTGTTTTTGACCGCGATGGCGAATGCTTCTCATACACGGCAAAAAAGACAGAAGATTATTCTGTTACTCTGCCTGTAAAAAAAGAAGGATTTATGTGTGCTCACGTTGTTTTTGAACCAGGATTTATATACAGTAAAATCCACGATATTGCAATCGCTTCCAGAATCCCCGAACAAAAGGGAATGGATTTACCTCCCTTGATTTTCGCTCAGAGCGGTGCAATGTATTTTGAAAAATAAAATTTTTTGAGGTAATAAAATGAAAAACAAGAAAAAAATTATAATTATTGCTGTTTCTGTTGTGGTTGTTCTCGGAATTATCGCAGGCTCTCTGGCATTATATTTCACAAGATATCATAAAGACGAAAACGACACAGAAGAATTATACAGACAAAATGTTGATTCCGTAGGCTACGAAAACACCGTTGAAACCGCATATCCGTTTACCGATGTTTACGGCATAATCAAAGAGCATTTTGAAGCTGAATTGCCCGAAGGCAAAACCGAAAAGAAGGTTGCCGTTATCGGTTATGACGGCTGCCGTGCGGATATTCTTGCAGAAAAGCAGGACAACGGTGCAATAAACTATCTTCTTGATAACGGTGCATCAATCAACCTCACCTATTGCGGCGGCGTGAACTATCCTGCAGAAAACACTCAGGCAACTTCAACTGCACCCGGCTGGTGCTCAATGCTTACGGGTGTATGGTCTGATGTGCACGGAATAACCGGCAACGGAATAACAAAAACAGTTGAGCCCAAAATGCTTATGACATCCCTTGTTGAAGAGGGCGTTATTGACAACGCCTCTTTCATCACAAAGTGGAAAGGTCACTTCACAAACAGCGACTCAACATACAAAGATGAAAAAGCATATTGCGAAAAAAATAACATAGACATCGATTTCAACCTTCGCAGAAACAAAAAAGATATTCATACAGGTGCCATGGAAGAAATAACAAATACAGATTGTGCAGACTTTGTGCTTATTATTTATGAAAACACAGATTCTGCAGGACATGATTTCGGATTTACGTTCAATAACCCCGTTTATAAAAACGGATTCAGAACCGAAGATAATTACGGCTACGAAGTAATCAAAGCCATCAAAGCAAGAGAAACCTATGATACGGAAGATTGGCTTATTATCGTTACTTCAGACCACGGCGGAATCGGCACAGGTCATGGCGGACCGAGCATTCAGGAAAGAATGAACTTTGTTGTTATGAACAAGAAATGGGACTGATACAAATCGGAACCTCCCTGACATAATCCGGGAGGTTCTTCCTTTGATGCAACTTTTATAAAGATACAGGAGAAATGACCATGTCAAAAAAATACTCACATGTAATAGTTATAGGCGTTGACGGTGCAGGCAGTTGGTTTAAAGATGCCGACACACCGAACTTTGACAAAATATTTGAAAACGGTGCAATCACATACAAAGCTCTTTCTTCAAAACCAACCATCAGTGCAGAGTGCTGGGGTTCAATGCTTATCGGCGTTGGTCCCGAAATTCACGGGCTTACAAACGGCATAGTTTCTTCTGTTCCCTATGATGTGAATTCTCCGTTTCCTTCGCTTTTCAGAAGAATCAGAAAAGCATATCCCGATGCCGTTCTCGGTTCATTCTGTGACTGGAATCCCATCACATACGGTATAGTTGAAAACAATATCGGTGTTTCTCACGCCACGGCACACGACACCGAACTGACACCGATTGTCTGCGATTATATCCTTGAAAACAAGCCCGACTTCCTGTTTGTTCACTTTGACAGCGTTGACGGTGCGGGTCACGGAACGGGTTACGGACTTGCTGCTTTTATTGAGCGTATTCACGAGGTTGATAAGCTTATCGGCGATGTTTACTCTGCAGTCAAAAATGCGGGAATGCTTGAAGATACACTTTTTATTGTTATTGCCGACCATGGCGGTACCAATGATGAAAACTGCAAGGGCAGTCACGGCGGATGGACAGATGAAGAAAAATATGTTACCTTTGCCGCAGCAGGCAAGGGAATAAATAAAACCCAAATAGAAGAAATGAACATCCGTGACCTTGCCGCTATTGTGCTTTATGCTATGGGAATAGAGCCTCCCGAATTTGACGAAATGGGTTGGACCTCACAAATTCCCGCAGGTCTGTTTGCTGATTATGAAGGTGAATACCGTGACATTTCACACCTCACGGGTGCGGCACCGAGAATTTCGAAAACACACCACAAATCCGAGCTTGTTTAAGGAGAAAAAACAATGCTTAAAGTAAAAAAAAACATTATAGAAATCGGTCTTAAAAAACCGCTTAAAATTCTTCATATTACAGATTCGCATCTTCCTTTTTATTGCGAAACAGACACAAAAAATATTATAGACAAGGGAAAAACACGTAACGAAAAAAGAAGTGTGCGCAATCTTAACAAGCTGATGAAATACGGCAAAAAAAACTGTGATATTATCGTTCATTCAGGAGATCTTATTGATTTTATTTCAAAGCCTTGTGTTGAATTTGCAAGAGAGTTTCTGAAAAACGATAAAGTTCTGTTTGTTGCAGGCAATCACGAATATTGTCGATATGACGGTTCAAAAGAGGATATGGCGCACCGCATAAAAAGCCTTGAAATAATGGGCGGTGAGCTTTGTGACGGTATGTTTTATAATTCGCATATTGTGGGCGGGGTAAATTTTGTGGGCATTGATGATTCGTTTCATCAGGCAGAATATGAACAGCTTGATTTTCTGAAAAAAGAGGTTGAAAAAGGTTATCCGGTTATACTTTTTATGCACGCTCCTTTATACGAAAAAGAGCTGTACAAGAAAAGCTATAATTTCTGGAACGGTGAAATCTGCGTTCTCGGTTCCGATACTGTTGCTCATCCCGAGGTTGTCGGAGATATAGGAGAACCGTCCGAATCAACAAAAGCGTTTTATGAATATGCTGTTGCTGAACCTCAAATCAAAGCAGTTCTTACGGGACACCTGCATTTTTCATTTGAGAGCAGACTTCCCGGCGGTACAATGCAATATGTGACCAACCGCGGAGATAAGGGTAACGCAAGAGAAATAACAATAATATAAGTTTAAATCAAATAACAATGCAATTTCATCGTTAATGAAGCTTTATGATTTTTCTTGCAAAATTGTATTGGATTAATTATTTTTAGCGGCTACATAAAATCATTATTTTTGTAGCCGTTTATGCTACCAAATTATCGAGTTTATCAGCAACCTCAATTGGGACAAAAAACTTCTTATGTCTAAATGTCAATACTGTAAAATAAAAACATAACCCTCGGCATAGCTGAGGGTTATGTTTTTTATGAAAACTGTGAGTTATATAATGTGCTGTAGAAGCCGCCAAGCTTTATCAGTTTATCATGGTTGCCTTGCTCGGTGATTTCACCGTCCCTTACAACAAGAATTGTATCTGCATTACGGATAGTAGAAAGACGGTGAGCAATTACAAAACATGTTCTGCCCTTCATCAGATCATTCATGGCATCCTGAATCTGAATTTCTGTTCGGGAATCAACATTTGAGGTTGCCTCATCAAGAATCAGCATCGGGGCATCCGAAAGGAAAGCTCTTGCTATAGTTATCAATTGGCGCTGCCCCTTGGAGATGTTAACACCATCATCAGAAAGAACCGAATTATAGCCTTCGGGCAGGCTTTCTATGTAGGTGTCTATTCTTGCAGCCTTCGCTGCCGCTTTAACCTCCTGCATCGTTGCATTTTCTCTTCCGTAAATGATGTTATCATAAACCGAGCCGTGAAAAAGCCAGGTATCCTGCAACACCATGGTAAACGCAAGCCTTAAATCCGAGCGTTTAATTTTTAGTGCAGGTATTGAGTCAATGCGAATTTCACCCGACTGCGGGTCATAGAATCTCATAAGAAGGTTGATAATTGTGGTTTTTCCCGCACCTGTAGGTCCTACAATCGCTACGGTTTTACCATTCGGTACAGTTACTGAAACATTTTTCAGAATCGTTTTTTCGGGAGTGTAACCGAATGTGACATTGTCGATTTCTGCATTTCCTTCAACTTCCTTTAATTCCTTCGCATCTGGCAAATCAAGCGGTTCGGGATCTTCGTCCAATATGCGAAAAACACGCTCTGCTGCAGAAAACGCCGACTGAAACTCGTGCAGAATATTTGAAAACTCATTTATGGGGCCTGCAAATTTGCGGGAATACTGAACAAACTGAGCAACACCGCCGAGAGTAATAAAAAACACCGAACCCGCCAAAACCGCTCTGCTTTGGGAATACATATACAGAATTCCGCCGAAGATTGCCACAAGAGCTATAGAAACGTTGTTAATAAGGTTGATTGTCGGAAAAAGCATTGCCGAATTGTATTCCGCATTATAGTAGGCATTCATAGCGTTCTCATTGCGTTCGTTGAATCGGCAGGAAATAACATCCTGCCTGCCGTATGCTTCAATCGTTCTTGCGCCCGAAAGCATTTCCTCTGCATAGCCGTTAAGCTCGCCGTATTTCTTCGACCTTGCACGAAACAAAGGGCGGACTTTCTTTGAACGGTAACGGGTAAACAACACCGAAACAGGAACAGTAAAAACAAAAATCAGAATCATCGGCTTTGAAATCTGCCACATAAAAATCAAAGATCCGACAACGGTATAAACACTTGTCATAACCTGAACCAGGTCATGCGAAAGCGTGCTGTTTATTGTGTCAATATCATAGGACAAATGGCTGATGATGTCGCCCGTGGTGTTCGTGTCAAAATATCCGACAGGCAAAGTATTGAGCTTTTCAAAAAGCTCTTTTCGCATTCTGTATGTTATTCTCTGGCTCAGGTGAATCATAATCACCGCAAGAACATAGGAAAGCATTGCCGATAGCGCGTAGCAAACAATCATTTTAATGACATTTTCCCAAACAACGGAAAAATCAACGCCCTGCGCCGATTCGATTGCATCAATAGCAGCGCCGGAATAACGCGGACCGAGCAAAGAAAGCTGATTTGAAAGCAATGTAAAAACAACCGCAGGAATAAATAAATGCCATTGATTGATTACATATCTGCCGAGTCTCAGCATAATGCCCTTGTTATCTCTTTTATTCGGGATATTATTTTCTTTTGATTTATTATTCAACAAAGGCACCTCCCATCTGGGATTCGCTTATTTCACGGTATTCTGCGCAGCTTTCAAGCAAATGCTCGTGTTTGCCCTGACCGATAATTTCACCGTCTTCCATAACAAGAATAAGGTCGCAGTTTTTGACCGAACTTACTCTTTGTGCAACAGTGATAACGGTTGAAGCCGCCATATTTTCATCAAGAGAACGGCGCAGATTTGCATCTGTTTTGTAGTCAAGCGCAGAAGACGAATCGTCCAGAATCAGTATTTCGGGATTTGATGCAATTGCTCGGGAAATCAATATTCTTTGTCTTTGACCGCCGGAAAGATTTGTTCCCTTTGAGGAAAGTTTATGAGCATATCCGTCCGGAGCGGCAATTATAAAATCGTGTGCCTGTGCGATTTTTGCAGCACGGATTATATCCTCTTTTGAAATATCTCTGCCAAAACGGATGTTTTCCTCAACAGTATCGGCATAAACGAAATCATTCTGTAATGCAACACCGAACATAGATGTCAGCTGTTCTCTGCTGTAAGAGGTTATGTTTCTGCCGTTTATTCTGATTTCACCTGATTCAGGCTCATAAAAACGAAGCAGAAGTTTTATTAACGTTGATTTTCCGCTGCCTGTGGCACCTATTATACCAAGCCTTTCACCTTTTTTCAGAGAAAGAGATATATCGTGAAGATTGTGTTTTTTGCTGAAATATGAAAATGATACATTTTCAAAAGAAATATGGGTTTCATCGGCTTTTCCTTTATCTTCGGTTATTTTAAATTTATCGGGAGTATCAAGAACTTCGACTATTCGGTTTGCGGAGGCGGCACACTTTGTGTACATAACAAACATTCGGGAAAGAGACATCATCGCCATTGAAATAAGCGTAAAATACTGCATAAATGCAATAACTGTTGCAGACGATGATAAGCCCTTTGAAACTCTGAAAGCCGCAACGGCAACAACAGCAGCAATGCCCAGATTCATAAGCAGTGTCATTACGGGGTTAACTACGGACATAACCGTGCCTGCCCGCCTCTCCTGCTTTGACAGCTCGGAATTCACCTTGTCATAGCGGCGGTTTTCATGCTCGTTTTTAGAGAGAGCCTTGATAACCCTTATGCCCTGAACATCCTCTCTTGCAACCATGACCATATTATCAGCTGATTTCTGCACTTGGGTATAAAGAGGCACACCCTTGCGTGATATGCTGTAAACCGTTATAAAAATAACGGGTAAAGTTGCAATCATAACAAACGCCAGCGCTGTGTCCATAATAAGCGTAAGCGAAATTCCACCGATAAGCAGAATCGGAGCTCTGACGCCCATCCTCTGCATCATACCGATAAAATTGTGAACATTATATGTATCGGTTGTTATGCGCGATTCAAGTGAAGGTATGGTGAAACTATCGGTATCGGCAGAGGAGAGATAAAGCGTTTTTGCAAACAAATCTTGTCGCATTGCTTTTGAAAAGTTTGTTGTAACTCTTGCCGCCATTCGGTTTGCCGTAATATTTCCAAAGCATGCAACAACGCTGAAAAACACCATAACCGCACCGTAAAACACGATTTTGCCCACATTCAGTTCAACTATCACATTTTCCAGAATATGCGTTAAAATATACGGCAGAATAAGCTCTGCCATCGTTCCCGTCACTTTAATGATAAACCCGACAAGCATCCTGAGCCTGAATGGCTTAAGATAAGATAAAATTCTTTTCATTTTACAGCTCCCGAACTATACTCTTTGCCTTGCTTTCCATCCGATTCAAAACCGAGTGAAAAATCTCAAGTTCATCCTCGGATATTCCTTCAGCAATGCACTCATTCCATTCCCTTGCTATCATTCTGACCTCAGGCAGAATTCCATGCATCTTATCGGTCGGATAAACAAGAAACTGACGTTTGTCGTCAGGATTTGGTGTTCTGGTTATATACCCGCAATTTTCAAGATGATTGAGCGTCCTCGCAACCGTGCTTTTATTAAGACACATTTCACGGGTCAACTCTTCCTGGGAGCGACCCGGTTTTTTTGAAATAATCAGTATAAAGGCATGATGGCAGGCGCATATTCCGTCTGCTTTCAGCTTCTCGTTTCTGTATGTCGCCTGACATCGGCTTATACTGTTTAAACTTTTCATTATCCCGCGCATAAAAACCTCCGCATTTGTTGCATACGCAACAGTTGTCAATGCAACAATTATACTGCGTGTTTTATTACGTGTCAAGAATCACCTCTGCTTTGCAACCGTATCTTGACAATAATCTGAAAAATCTTTACAATAAAAAGACACAGAATATGGATGGTGTATTATGAAAAATATTGCAGAACACATCCGTCAGAGAAGAAGCGTGCGCAACTTTGACGGCAGAACTCTTGATGAAAACACAAAAGAAAAACTTTTGAAATTTACGGAGAATATCGAAAACCCCTTTAATATTCCTGTAACATTCAAATTTATGGAGGCAAATGATTACGGGCTCAACTGCCCCGTTGTAAGCGGTACAGATTTGTATTTGGGCGGAAAAATCAAATGCCTGCCGAACGCCAATATTGCCTTCGGATATTCCTTTGAAATGTTGGTGCTGTATGCTCAGTCTCTCGGAATCGGGACTGTTTGGCTTGGCGGCACAATGAATCGCGCAGCCTATGAACAGGCAATGGAACTTGAAGAAGATGAGATGATGCCTTGTGCCACCCCTGTTGGCTACACTGCGAAAAAAATGTCATTGCGTGAGATTATGATGAGAAAGGCGATTAAAGCTGACGAACGCTTTCCTTTTGAGGATCTGTTTTTTGACGGTTCATTCGACACTCCTCTGACAAAAGAAAAAGCCGGCAAATTTGCCGAGCCTTTGGAAATGGTTCGTCTTGCTCCCTCTGCCGTAAACAAGCAGCCGTGGCGTGTTGTTGCAGCAGATAATTCCGTTCACTTTTATCTCAAACGCAGTTTGGGCAGCAGTCACGAAGGAAAACCTGATATGCAGAAAGTCGACCTCGGCATAGCACTCTGTCATTTTGCTCTTGCTGCAAAAGAAAATAATTTAAACATAGAATTTGTGCAAAAAGATCCCAAACTTGCAACTCCCCCAGAGTGCGGATATATTGCATCTTATGTGCTCAAATAAACAGTCGGTAACATTTTGGCAAAAAATCGGATAATCATTCCGTCACCCTCCCCGTCAAGAAAGAGGGTTTCTTGTGCGCTCACGTTGTTTTTGAAACCGGATTCTTATACAGTAAAATCCACGACATCGCAATTGCATCAAGAACTCCCGAACAAAAGGGAATGGATTTGCCGCCTTTGATTTTCGCTCAGAGCGGAGCAATTTATTTTGAAAAATAATAACCTTGTGAAACAAGCAACCCCACGGCCTGAGCCGTGGGGTTTAATTTATCAGTTGAATTCCGCAAGATATTCTTCTGCGAAATGAACGGCAACCGCACCGTCAGACACAGCGGTTACCACTTGACGCAATGCCTTGGTGCGAACATCACCGACCGCCAAAACTCCGTCAACACCTGTTTTTGTTGTTTCATCGGCAATAATATAGCCGTATTCATCAAGTGCAATGTGACCGAAAAGGAAATCTGTTGCAGGTTTTCTGCCTATACTAACAAACACACCGTCACACTCAACCGATTTCACCTCATCGGATTGAGTGTTTTTTATTTTAATACCTGTAACTCTTTGCTCTGCCAACAGTTCTTCGACTGTGCTGTTCCAAACGAACTCAACATTTTCCGCTTCAGCAAGAGGCTTATGATAAATTTTCGTTGCACGCAAAGTATCTCTGCGGTGAACAAGATAAACTTTCTTTGCAAGACCCGAAAGATAAAAAGCATCTGCCGCCGCCGAATTTCCGCCGCCGACTACAACAACGGTTTTATCCTTGTAAAATCTGCCGTCACAATGAGCGCAATAATGAACTCCCCTGCCCACAAGCTGTTTTTCGTTTGAAATTCCAAGCTCACGGGGATTTGCCCCGGTGGAAATGACAACCGTTTTTCCGGAATAAGTTCCGTTATCGGTTATGATTTTCTTTATTCTTTCCGAAAAATCAACACCCGTCACTTCGGCATATTCGGTTTTTGCTCCGAATCGCTCCGCACCCTGCTGCATTTTCATTCCGAGAGTGAAACCGTCCACACCGTTTTCAAAACCGGGATAATTATCTATATCACCCGTAAGAGCCATCTGACCGCCTGCTGACATTTTTTCAATAAGCACGGCATCAAGTCCCGCACGGGCAGCATACAGCGCTGCAGTATAACCTGCAGGGCCGCCGCCTATGATAATCATATCATATATATGTTCCATAGCGGATTCTCCTTTTATATTGAACAACTTATCCCTCTAACATTGAAAGAATCTGAGCCTTGGGTTTTGCGCCTACAGACTGTGCGGTGATTCTGCCCTCTTTCATTACAACCAGCATGGGAATGCTTGAAACACCGAACTCCTGTGAAAGTTCAGGTTCATCATCCACATTGATTTTCGCCACAAGATACTGAGGATTTTCTTCCGCAATTTCATCCACGAGAGGTGAAACCATACGGCAAGGGCCGCACCAATCGGCATAAAAATCGATAAGAACGGGTTTATCGCTGTTTTTCACAAGTTCAAAATTATTTTTATTTACACTGAGTACAGACATATTCATTGCTTCCTTTCTTTTCTGTATGGCTTTATTATACCCTGTTTTTTCGCATATGACAATGCCGAAAAAATTTTTTGTCACAAAAAAATGGCTTGAACGGGAATTTTATCCTGTCCGAGCCATTCCTGTTATAAATCTGAAAAAGATTTCATCAAAAGCTTTTTAAACAAAGCGGGATCTATTGTTTTTATTACCGTTGAATAAGTTTCGGGGATATCATATTTCACCGAAAAGGGTTTGCTGATATCATAAATTATCACCTGACCGTAAGCAGGGGTTTCCTTGGTGCAGCAATAACAATGAGCGGTTATTGATTCCGTTACAACCTCGGGATAAAGTGCCGCCGCCATTGCAACAGCATCGGGCAAATCAACAAAAGGTGTGCCCGTCAGATTTTCATTAAACCCGAGTTTGACACGGTTGCCTTCCGCAATAAATCTGCCCAGCGGAGTTGCTGACATCTGATCAAGTTCAGCAGGAGAAAACGCCGCATCGCCGAGACAAAGGTCAACCCCCGCAATGG